>PLTF01000053.1 GCA_003164335.1 Fibrobacterota bacterium | reverse complement strand
CTCTCACAAAACAGAAACTAATTAATCAATTCGTTTCAGACAGCCCTTATTCAGTCGCTGAAGAAATGCCAGAAGCAGTGCTCGGTGAAATGACGCGAATAGTATACATACGGAAAGCTGATGAAGCTTATAATCACCGTATTATGGCCTTGCGTTCCTTCAGGGAAGCGCAGCCACAAATTGAAAGGTTATTAAGCAACATTTATAATCAAAAGGCTTCTATCACTCCTCGGGAATATCTAAAAAAACTTTACGAGATCTCATGTAATTTTTCCGAAATAGGCTCAATCAGGAATGCTTGGATCGTTTTGCTCCATGATTTCGAGCAAACATATTCATCCCTTCAAAAAGATGAACAATTAGGAATTGGAATTTGGCTATCAACCAAGCTAAATGAAGACAAGCGTTATAAAGATTCGATTATGATCCTTAGGATTATCGAACCTTTGCTTGATACTTCTCCTGATGCAGAAAAATGGAAAATAATCCTAATTAAGCTGAAATTGCATGCGCTGATTTACCTAGGAACCTATAAGGAGGCTCAAGAAGCAATTTTAGAAGCAAAAAGGATTTCTGCACCGATTGATGAATATGAAGCTATTGAATATGAGTTAAACTTCCTTCATGGTAATATAGGTGCTATTCCTTAAACTTTAGAATATTTAAAAGGGATGATAAATGATTAACACTATGCCTGCAGTAAGAAAGCTTAAAGTAACCGCGATTAAGGATGCAATGACTGGCAATATAAGTCGTGCTATAGATGCATTGCAATCATGGGCCAGCAGTAATATGGGTTCAGCATCGAAAGAAGAATTGTGTCACATAATCTTGACAGAAGCATTTATAAGATATCTTAACGGTCAGGATAATGAATGTTTGAAAATATTTGAGATTTCATTACAACCTATTTTAAACGATCTTTCTGATAACTTGCTCTATACTGTTGAAGATAACGAAATATTTGTGGCGCATCAAAATCTAAAGCCAGGCAGCCTTATAAAATATTATGCACTACAGGATCGTGAAAAACTAGGAATGTTTAAAGGTCCACCCTGGAGGGCGTTATTATCTGCGGAAGAATCTGCGCAAAAAAATAAACACTATGATGCATATCCAATATTTTGGCGCAATTTTGTAGACGCATTCAAATCAGGCAATTGGACTTGGCAGCAAGACGCTTGTAAACATTTATCGAAAGAGTGCTTAACGCTTTCATATTTTGCAAAGAGCAGCTACTATGCAATTATAGCATGTTCTGAAGAAATGGCTGAGGCTTCTGGTAATGCCTTTCACAATTGCAGAAATCGAAATGAAATCGACTTTGTTTTGGACTTTATTTGCACATCATGCATTCCAATTAGATTGGCTGCGACCGCATGCAAGATGCTTAATGCATTAGCAGACGCAATACCCGATGATAAGATTGAAATGGTAGTGTTATGGATAATCCCTTTGTGTGCTGCAGACCCCAATTCAATGATTAGACCCGAATTTGCATTATTTACTAATAGCTGGGAAGCACTTAAAAAAATGGTTTGGCGCTTAGATCAAAAAACGGCCGAAAGGGTTTTATCTGTAGCGATAAATCATAGCTTTTGGAAGAAAGGAATACCAGCTCGTAAGTATATCGTTGAAGCTATTTATCCATTGGTGTCAAGGCTATCACAAGCTGATATTATTGCATTATGTAACGCTATTATGCCAATAGCAACATCTTACAAATCAGATCGCGATTACCTTGAAGTAATTAATCTTTTATGTGAAATAGTAAAGCAAGTGCCTTCAATGAAAGAGAATGTTGGTTCTGCACTTTATCCAACTACCCAAGATAAAATCAGCATATATCTTATACAAGCCTCAAAAGTATTCGGAAGAGAGGAACTTGGCAAAGAAAGAGCATTATCTTTATATGCAAAAGTGATAGAAAGTTTCACATTCATGATACAGCGAGTTCCTAAGGATACGGCTGTGAGTCAAACATACGATAGTTTTGGTTCAATTGCTAAAGTAAACGGCGGAAACGATAAAACCGTTGTTCAAATGTATTCGGGTAGGATTCTTAATGCCTTAGTTGGGCTTCGAACATCTCTCCAATCTGCGCAGATAGAAAATCTTATAGATTGTATTATCAATCTATTAATAGAACCAGAGAATCTTTTAGGAAACAAAATTGTATTAATAGAGGAGCTTTCAGGTCTATCTGATGTAATGCCAGATAAATTTGCAGAAAAAGCAATTCGGGCGCTTCTGCCCCTGGGAAATGGGGAAATCACAGAAAGCACGATATCAATGCCATATTCGGAAGCGCAAGACCCAATGAACCCTTATAAAATGAATGATACTTCTCCCTATGATTTGCAGGGCATGGCAATATATTGTTTATCAAAAATATCAAAAAACCACCCAGCACTTTTAAATATTGAAATAAATCATGTGCTTGCGGAATGCCTGGCCAGTATAAACGAAAATGTTCGTATGTTTGCATATGCTGCAGTTTCAAGAATCCCATCCCAATCAGAAGAATTATTGAGTTGCCTTATCGTTGGCACCCGAGATGGTAATGAAAAAGCTGCCTCATCAGCTATGGGGGCTATAATTGGAAAAAATGCGCTTGAATTATCCGATATTAATTGGAAACTGTTAGCATTATCCCTTTCATTGCATGCTTATTCAGATTCGCCTCAGCTTAGGCGATTATCTGCAGCTTTAATAGCAAAAAATATGAGCAAATTTCCTTCGATTATCGAGTTACAGGTAAAAGAGCTTCGTGAAATTTTAGAAGTAGATCCTTGTTATTCTGTTAGATACGCTTTACATCACCCCGAAGCATACTTAGAAGTCTTTAAATAGCTCCAGATACCATTAAAATCTTAGATCGGTACTTGAGGGCTTTACAAGATTTGCTTACCCTCCAAAGCGAAGAGATACTTGAACAAAGCTCGTACCAGACATTTTGTCGGGGCAGGTGATCGTGGTCGCCTGCTCCAGGGTATTGGCGAATTGTCATTTTATTTGGCCTTAAATGTTCTTGCCGCCGCTTAAATTAATGATTTGAAAATGAAGGGGAGCCCCCTGGGGGGCGGTAACGAGAGGCCTTCTCAGGCCGAACGGGGCGGGGGTTTTGGCGGCGGTTATAGACCACGGGCGGGGGGATATATAGGCGCTGACCCTGTCAGGTGATGCCGATTGAGGGCTTGACCCGAGGCGGCACTGCCCCTGCCAGGAAGCGGCGCCTAATAAGCCGTTGCCTTGGCGCGTAGTGCGCGAGCCGCCCCCCGTGTGACCGACTGCATGGCGCATCGCCTGCAGGCATAGGCTTCACGGGCAAGGCGAAGTCGTGCACCACGCAGCGCCCCTTCCAAAGCGTTCTTTCCCCGTGGCTCCGGTTAGCGAGGAACCGCGAAGCCGGACGCCATCGGGCATAAAAGCGCATGCCCTTTAGGGCATTGGCGCTTTGTCACTTGTTTTGACTTTAGAACCCCGGGGGGCAGGGGGATCATAATAATACTGGGAGTTTACATAATGTGCTTACGCGATACGGGAAAAGGCGCGCCAGCGCCGACCGTGTGCCTGATTAGGACAATTACAGGCTTTACGCGTAAGATCACGTTATGTAAAAGCCCTTCGCCATGGATGGCGAGGGCGGCCCCAGGCTACCGCTTGTGTCTTTAGAACCGTGGCGGCGTCCAGGTGCGGCGGCTGCGCAGTTATGCAGTGCTGCCGCGCCGGTTGGCATGGTCAGCGCAAAGCCCTGCGCCGGCGTGGGTTTTAGCCGGTCGCGGGCGGGGTCGGGTTGGGGAGGTCAAAGGTCGGGAGGTCACGGGGTCGGGAGAGATGGTTTAGGTCAAGAATAGTATTCCTCCTTGAACAGGCACAGCGAGCGTATTCCCCGGAGCTTGCTCCGGGGTTAGCGAGCGAATTACAATTAATTCTTGCTACCTAACCTATAGAAGATTCCCCGCAGCTTTCTGCGGGGAGCTTCAATTCGCAGGTTCGCGGGCGATTATTTACCTGCTGATAAATCACCCCAGTAATTCCTTTCCAGAGGTAGGTACTGAGTTGATATTGCTTGTAGATCCCGGCCTTGGTTTTATAGCGCAGCTTAAATTTTGGAATTTTTCCCGAGGCGAAAAGAATGCATTCCTGCAAGATATCTTCTCCCAGCTCTCTTCGTATCCTGGTCTCTAAAGTCGTTTCGATCCGGAAAATGAAGAATCCAAGCAGATGAAGCAAAAGCTTTTTCCGGGCGGAGACATCTCCTTTCTTTGCCTTCCTGATCAGCTTCCTTTCATCCGCTATCGAAAGCTTTTTATGTGTCGAGGCTATTTTGCGGTAGGAGCGAAACACAGTGGATCTTTGGGATTGAGGAGAGGGTTTTCTGGCGTATCAGGAATAAAAGATTGAGAAAAATATTTACCGGTGAGAGCTTAAAACTAGGCTTCGGAGCGATCAAAAAATAGGCAAGCTTTTTTGAGCCCGGCATCGGTGTAGCCGGGTCCGCCGGTAGCGGCGGAGGAAGGAAGGCAAATCGAGCCATGAGGGGCTCCGGGGTCGGTTCGAGTGCGCGAGGGCGAGGTAGGCGATGCGTAGCGAGGGAAGGTCGAGGGATCGAGGCGGCAGGGTCGGGGGAACTTGGAGCGGGCAAAGAGTAGGGGAGGTCGGGATCGAGCGAAGTCCTCAGGCCCAGAAATGCCGGGTGATGCGGTTTCCCATTATGTTAAATTTCAGAAGGTCAAAAAACGAATGGCTCACGAAAAAGAGAGGCATCAATCTATGATGAACCCTTAATATAGGAAAAACCCTTCTATTTCTCTCAATATTTCACAGAACGAATTTTTTACACGGTTAGTGGCAACCATCGGTCTCCAAAGTCGAAGGCTAAAATCTGAAAGTGTCACCAAGAGTGTCACCACGGTCTCACCACAAGTCTCACCCAAGAGAGTATAAAAGTGTCAAAAAGTAGCAAGTTTGGCTGGCAAAACGAGGGATAAAAAAAGGCTTTATCATCAATGTAAGTAATTGATAAATAAAGCCATTTTAAAAATACGCCCTGCGGGATTCGAACCCACGACCGACGGATTAGAAATCCGTAGCTCTATCCATCTGAGCTAAGGGCGCGAGAGCCTGATGGAGGCTTTTAAGGAGATGGTCGGGGTGACTGGATTTGAACCAGCGACAACGTGGTCCCAAACCACGTGCGCTACCAGGCTGCGCTACACCCCGATATTCGATTGGTTAAAATACATCGTGATCGCAATAACCGGCAGGTCGGAACCGCATTCACGTTCAATAAAATAAAGGGCAGAAAAAAAATAATTGCGCTTTCCTTGAAATATTATTATATTATCACAAAGGACTCCCTGCGGGACAGAGTGGTAATGTATGGAAAAATGGATTAAAACCATAACTCTTGTAAGTGCTGCTGCGGTAATTGCCTATGCACAGGCTGCCGATTCATCGGTAAAGCAGGGTGCTTCACAAACATCATCCGGTTCCAACGTCACTGCGTCGTCAAATACCTCTCAGAAATACATTGCCCATGTTGTTCCAACGACCAAGACCAATTGGTCGAAAGTTAAAGATCTCTTTCTTTAATCCCTTCCTGATTACGGTTCTTGCGCGCCGGTATCGTATCGCAGCCGATGAGGCTCAATGCCTTTTTGAAGCTGCCCCTGTTTGCACAGCGTTATAGTCCGTACCCTTGGGGCCGCTTCCTATGAACACATTGAAAGGTATCCTGGTCACCCATGTGGAGCGATCCTCGCCGCTCTATGAAGCCGGGTTGCGCAAAGGCGATCGTATTACGAACATCGACGGCAATGCCGTCGCCGATGAACTCGACCTGCGCTTTTTCGCAGCGGCGTCCGAGTTCCGTGTCGATGCGGTGCGTCGCGGCAGGACCATGAGCTTCGACGTCAACCGGGCAATGGGCGCCGTCCTCGGCGTAGAATTCCAGCCCGCGGCGATCAGGCGCTGCGCGAACCGGTGCATCTTCTGTTTTATCGATCAGATGCCGCCGGGCCTGCGGTCGGGCCTCTATATCAAGGACGAAGACCTCACTCACTCGTTTATCAACGGTAATTACGTTACGCTTGCGAGTGCGCGGGAATACGATCTGAGAAAAATCGTGCGGACAGGCCTGTCGCCGCTCTTCATCTCGGTCCACGCAACCGACCTGCCGGTGCGCCGCCGGATGCTCGGCAATAACCGTGCGCCGGACATTATGGGCCAGCTTCAAGTCCTGAGCGAAAACGGCATCCGGTTCCATACCCAGATCGTCGTCTGTCCGGGCTATAATGACTCCGGAGTTCTTAATCGAACGCTCGCCGATCTCCTTTCGTTTGGTGACGGCCTGCTCTCCATTGCGGTGGTGCCCGTGGGTCTGACCCGTTTTCGCAAGGTGCCACTCAGGCCCGTTGAGGCGAGGAGCGCCGGCGACATCTGCACCCTGGTCAGCCGCGCGAGCGATCGCGACCGGGAGCGATTCGGTATCCGCAGGATATTCCTTGCCGACGAACTCCTGCTCAAGGCGGGTCTTCCCATCCCCGGCACAGACTATTATGAGGACTATCCCCAGATTGAAAATGGGGTCGGGCTGGTGCGCAGCCTGCTCGATTCCTGGAACACGGCTAAGCGGCGTGTCCGCGGGCGAAAGCGTACTCCGCGGCGAATTCCACCAGAAAAAAGGTATTTTCTTGCAACTTCGGTTTCGGCCTTCCCGACGCTCAAGAAAATTGCGAAGGAGGTCGGGCAGCATTGCCGGGGTGTCACCGTGAACCCGATAACAATCCCTAACAGGTTTTTCGGTGAATTGGTGACGGTAGCGGGTCTCATGTGCGCAGGCGATGTCATCCGCGCCGTTGCCGAGGCGAAACAGGGTGCCCCCATCGATGGCGTACTCCTGCCGGCGGTCATGTTCAACTATGCCGGTTTTACGCTCGACGGATACAGCGCAGCAAGGATCGAGAAAGCATGCGGAGTACCGGTAACGATCATCGAAGAAGTCGGGGAACTGCTTGAGCTCTGAAAAAGATATGCCGGAATCCACCAGCATGGATATGAATAAGAATGAAGCGCACCCCTCTGATGCTATACGGTTGAACCGGTATCTTGCCATGTGCGGACTCGGAGCGCGCCGGAAATGCGATGAGCTTATCCGCAGCGGCCACGTGTATGTCAACGGCATAAAGGTCGTCGACCTCGCGACCCGCGTCACGCCCGCCGATGTGGTAGCCTATCAGGGACGCACGCTCGAATCGCTGCATCGCCTCGAATATGTCGCCTACTACAAACCGGCATCGGTCATGGTCACGCGCAATGATCCGGAGGGTCGTCCGACGGTTTACGATGCAATGCGTGATGTGGGCTTTTCCGCCGACCACCTCAATTATGTCGGGCGGCTCGATTGCAATTCCGAGGGACTTCTGCTTTTTACCAATGACGGCGCCCTGATCCACGCCCTCACCCATCCTCGCTACAATATTAAAAAGGTGTATCATGTGATACTCGATCGGGAGCTGACCGAAGGCGACCGTGACCGGCTTCTCCTGGGTATCGAGTCCGAAGGCCAGGTGCTTCATGCCGGTGACGTGCGTCCGGCTCAGGGAGCGGCATTTTCCTATGAGGTTGACCTCTATGAAGGGAAGAACCGGCAGCTTCGCCGCATGTTCGCCGTGCTTGACTATAAAATAATGCGTCTCATCCGCATCCGTTTTGCTTCGGTACGGTTGGCTGACCTCCTGCCCGGGACCGTACGGCCATTGACTCAGCGGGAGGTTGCAGCACTGAAAAGCGCCGGGTATCCGGAGAAACGAACGCCATGATCTACCGTGCGGCGATTTTCGATCTCGATGGAACGCTTCTCAACACCCTCGACGATATTGCCGATTCCATGAACGGCGCACTGCAGAGGCTCGGGTTGCCCGGCTGGCCTGTTGAGCAGTATCGCAGCATGGTCGGCATGGGGCTCGATCAGCTTGCGCTTCGTGTCCTTCCTGAAGATCGCAGCGATGCGGCAACCGTGTCCGCATGCCTGGCCGCAATGCGCGAACTTTACGCCGCGCGCTGGGCGGTCAGGACCAGGCCGTACGACGGGATTCCTGAAATGCTCCGGGCTCTGCGGCAGGCTGGAATCCGCTGTGCTGTTCTCTCGAACAAGGCGCATGAATTCGTCGTGACCATGATTTCACACTTCTTCGGAGATAAGGCCTTCGAACTCATACTCGGCGGCGGCAGATTTCCGCTCAAGCCCGATCCTTCAGGAGCTCTGCACATTGCAGCGTCCATAGGCCTGCCTCCAGGCGAAATCGTGTTTATCGGGGACAGCGATGTCGATATGAAAACCGCCGGCAATGCCGGGATGTTCGGCATCGGCGCCACCTGGGGATTTCGTACGCGTGAAGAATTGCTGCAGAATGGCGCGCAGTTTCTCGCTGAAACGCCGATCGACATCGTGTCTGCAGTTACCGGTTGATTGCATAACTGCTCCCCGGCACGGTCGGGCGTCCGCGGGAATTATTTTTTTTCGTCAATCCAGGGCGCTTGGCTCTGGAGTTCAAAGAGAAGGAGTTCTATGCATCCGGTATTATTTCATATCTTCAATTTTCCCATCCACTCCTATGGCTTTATGCTGGCGTTGTCCTTCCTGTTCGGCATTCTGCTCGCATCGTCCAGGGCAAAAAAAACCGGTCTCGACCCGAATGTGATTGCCGACATCGGATTCTGGCTGATTCTTGCCGCAATCATCGGCGCACGTGCCTACTATGTGGTCCTTCATTTCGATGAATTCCAGGGCGACCTCATGTCGATCGTCAGCCCTTTTCGCAACGGCCAGGTGGGTATCGGCGGGCTGGTCATGTATGGCGGCTTTATCGGAGCGCTGGTCGTTTCGATTATTTACTTCAGGGTAAGGAAGCTCCCCTTCCTTCCGTACGCCGATGCGGTTGCACCGGCATTTGGCCTCGGGGTCATGCTGACAAGGGTCGGCTGCTTCCTGAATGGGTGCTGCTACGGCGCACCGACGACCCATTACGGGGTCAGTTTTCCGATTTCAAGCGCTGCCGGGCTCTATCAGCAGGAGATGCATGCGACCGGGCTCTACCCGTCGCAACTCTTTGAATCGGTCGGCGGTTTTTTCATGGTACTCACGGTACTTCTCATTGGCCGGCGGAAGCCGTTTAACGGATTTCTTTTCTACCTTGCAGGACTCATGTACACCGTGATTCGCTTCCTGGTGGATTTTTCACGATTCTACGACGCCCAGACCGAGCGCATAGGCGGGCTCAGCCACAACCAGGTTATCTGCATCATCTTTTTTATCGTATTCGCCGTACTGATTCTTCGGGGCCTGCTGTTCAAGCCTCATGCGCCGGATGCGTCATCGGTTTCAAACCCGACAATGGATACTACTGGGTCTACGCCGGGTTGAAATGCCTCCTGCCGGCAGGCAGGCATGGCGAGCGCACCATAACTTGCGCAGTCCCCGCAAATCTATATTAACAGTAGCTGCTCTGGTATAAGGGTTAATCCTCCCTTTTCGGTGGTTGAGGCGGTCGCCATGAAAAACCCACTCGGGCTCGTCTTTTGCGAAACGGTAGTAATGGAAAGAAAATGCGCCAAGCTGTATCGCCTTCTCGCCGAATTTTTTACGGAAGATGAAACCTTCTGGGCTGTCCTGGCGCATGATGAAGAATACCATGCCATGAATATCCAGAGGGCGCAGGATTATTATAAGGACGTCCTGTTCCCGATTGAAGCATTCGATTTATTGAATCTCCAGAAGCTTAACCATGAACTTACCGAAATTATCTCTCATTATGAGCATGCGGTCCCTGCCCGACAAAAGGCTTTTTTGAATGCCCTGAAGCTCGAAAATCTTTCGGGTGAGTGTTATTTTCAAATTACCATTAATAAGCCTGATAGTAATCCCGCAATCGATCTGTTCAGGAGCCTCGTTGACGAAGAGGTAAACCATGCGCAGCGAATAGAAATCAGGATGAAGATGCCGGTGGATGTAGCTTCGTAGTAAATTCAAATTCTATTTGTTACTGCTCAGGTGGCGGAACCAAGCTTAATGCAAATGCTCTTTGTGGGGGAACCGAGCCCAAATCAAATGCCTCTGGTGGGGGAACCGCCTACGGCGTTTCCCCCTGGCCAAAGCCTCCGCGCCCGCAAAGCCGGGCCGCGGCGTCTTTGGCACACCCCTTCCTGCGGAAGTGGGCGGCGAAGCCTGCCTCGCTTACGCTCAGCAGGCGCTCGCCCACTCCCGCAACGCTCACAATAGGTAGAAAACACAAATAAAACCTATAAAGAAAAGAATCGTGTGGCCCGGGTCTATGACCCGGGATAGCCCTTTGGTCCATTATTGAATTATAATCTTTCTTCATCACTGTGATTTTCGTGATTACAGATGATTTTTTGAACAGGCACAGCGAGCGCATGGCAGGCTGCTCGCGATCCCCGAAGCTCTGCTTCGGGGAGATTCAATCCGCTCTTACACTCCTCAAATAGCAGTTTGAAGTAATTTGTATCGCGAGAAATGCGAGCAAAAGGTGCCTCGGATTTTGGGCAGATTGATGACCTTTACTAAGCCAGAGGCTGCAATCTATATTATTTGAAATCATTAGGCTATCTGATGCTGAGCTGTTGATAGAAAACCATTATTCTTCACGCGGAGACGGGCATAATGGCTGAAATGTGGATGGTACGTGCTGGAGAAAAAGCATTCCTGATAGATGAATTTCTGAAACGAGGGTATGTCGCCATCGGCTGGTGCGAAATGGGCGATTTCACAAAGATCCATAATAAGGATGAATTGGCGCGGATGTACGACTCTACCTGGCCCGATGAAAAGCCGGGAAGAAGACGATCTTCAATCAGCCAAATCTATAAATTCCTATTCGGTATGAAAATCGGTGATTGGATGGTGACTTATAATCCGGAGCTCAGAACCTATCATCTGGGCACAATTAAATCGGATTGCTATTTTAAGCCGGAGGAGCAGGAAGATTACTGTGCACGACGGGATATTCAATGGAGTTACAAGGTTAAACGGGATACCCTGGGGCTTTCGACAAGGAATTCTCTGGGTGCGATCTCCGCGCTCTTTGCAATCTCGGGGATCGCTATGGATGACTTTTTAGCGGTTGCCATAGGAAAAGCACAACCAACAACCCCTGCACCTGAGCTGGCAAATGAAGAAGAGGATATTAAAGAATTAAAAGAGGATATTAAGTCCCGCGCGTTTGAATTTATAAAGGATAAAATCCAGAACCTCGATTGGGCGGAAGTCCAGGAACTCCTTGCCGGCATATTGCGCGGCATGGGATACAAAGCGCGGGTTGCAGCACCCGGCCCGGATCGGGGAGCCGACGTCATCGCCTCCCCTGATGGCCTGGGACTTGAGCAGCCGCGAATCAGAGCAGAAGTGAAACATCGAACCGAGGCAATCGGAGCGCCGTCATTGCGAAGTTTTATCGGAGGATTACGACCAAATGACCGGGGCCTTTATGTTTCGACCGGTGGATTTACCAAAGAAGCACGATATGAAGCGGATCGCGCCCAAATCCCGGTAACATTGATCGATATCGATGAACTGGCGATATTATTGATCGATAATTATGACCGGCTCGATGCCGATGCGCGGGCGCTGATACCGATGGCGAAGATTTATTGGCCGGCGGAATAACAGATATTGAACAATTTTTAGATTGGAGGGAAGATATGGCGACCAGACAAAAAAAGGTTGAGGTATATCGACTCACGATATCTGGGTTACCAGAAGATACCGCTTATGGGCCTTTCCTTAAAAGTCTTCGTGGTAGAAGGCCTGTTAGAGAAATGGTAATGAAATATGGGGAAAAATCGCATGCCTTAAATGAAGCTTCGATCAGAAATAATCGAATGAAAATGCGATTTCTAAGTTATACAAAGGGGCACCGGCCTGATGTACTTGACACTAATGAATTTTCGTTATCAGAAAATCCTTTGTCTCCTACTCAAACAAATGTTGAGTGGACTCATGTTCTTGGAGGATCAATTAATGATCGGTATGTATTGTTAATGGAAAGAAATCATTACGGAACTGGACCTGGCACGCTCGAATATTATTTGCAATGGATGGTTGAAAATTTTTACAAGATGCCCACGGAAGAAGAAGGTGAAGGCGAACCAATAACCATCGGCATGGAAATGGAACCTGGGCAAGAGTTTCTTGAGCGAATGGATGGCCTTGATCGCATTACTCAAGCTACAGTGCGGATTGTGCGTCCTAATCCGGGATGGCATGACCTGGACTCTGAATTAGGCGAAAAAGCCCTTCAATCGGATGCCCAGAAAGTAGAGTTGACAATGACACCTCGCAGAAGAGGCACTTTGCATAAAGAAACCGGGATTATTGCCTGGATTCGAGAAAAGTTCTACCATAGAGAACTTGGATATGCGGCAATAAAAGGTCAAAATGGATCTCAATATGATATTTTCAACACGGTCAAATTAGGTAAGCATGCAGTACTTCAATTCGAAACGGATGATCGAGGCCAAATAATTCCTGATGATGCATTTGTAAAAATGGCTAGGATGATGGACACATTGGATTAATTATGTACAAAGAAATTAAGAAATTCTCGCGTGCGGTTCTTGGTAAAAAGGGTGTTTGGAAAGATGGCGATATTTGGACAGCTATTTTAGGTGGAGGTCTTGCCTTTTACTGGGTTGCCCACGATTGTTCAGCAATCCCAAGGATAAGGCACCATTTCAGCGATTTACTGCTGGTAACAAGCATAGTATTTGGTTTTGCTCTTTCGGCGATGATTTTTTATATTCAGGCTGCAGGTTCATGGTCCAAAGATCGAGAAGTTGCCGCGATAGCTGAAAAAATTGTTGATTGGCATGTTTGGACTATTGTTTGCTTGTTATTTCTAATAGGGTATTCTATTGCCCTATGGGCATTTGGCAACTACCTAACTAAATACGTTATTATTGCACGTTTGCTTTATGCTTGCCTTGCTTTCCAATTCCTTTATTGCGGATTCCAAATTCTAAATCATTCATTGACAATATGGTGGTCATTTAAGAACCGAACCAGGTTAATGGCCTAGCCGTATTTTATATATTTCTGCAATATATAATACCCTTGAAAGGATTTCCCTTCAATGGCCTCTAAAGAATCCAACGGTGCCAATCTCGGTTTCGAATCCGAGCTCTGGGCCGCCGCCGATAATATGCGCGGGCACATGGACCCCTCGGAATATAAGCACGTAGCATTGGGCATCGTATTCCTTAAATTCATTTCCGATGCGTTCCAGGCCAAGTATAAAGACCTCCAGGCCATGCAAAAGAGGGAATATACCGATCCGGAGGACCGGGATGAATATCGCGCCTCCAACATTTTCTGGGTCCCTAAGGAGGCCCGGTGGGATAAACTTATGGCCGGGTCGAAGCAGCCTTCAATCGGAAAACTCATCGATGATGCCATGGTTGCCATCGAGAAGGAAAACCCCTCGCTCAAGGGTGTTCTGCCCAAGGAATATGGTCGTCTGGCCCTGGATAAACAGCGCCTCGGGAAGCTGATCGATATTATCGGCAATATAGGCTTGGGCGATAACGCTTCCCGTTCCAAGGATATCCTTGGCCGCGTCTACGAATATTTTCTTGGAAGGTTTGCTGCGGCGGAGGGCAAGGGCGGCGGGGAGTTCTACACCCCGCAGTGCGTCGTTAAATTGCTGGTGCGAATGATCGAGCCCTATAAAGGAAGGGTCTACGATCCCTGCTGCGGCTCGGGGGGCATGTTCGTTCAATCGGAGCAATTTGTCGAGGAACACGGCGGCAGGCGGGGAGATATCGCCATCTACGGCCAGGAATCGAATAACTCCACCTGGCGCCTGGCCAAAATGAACCTTGCCATTCGCGGCATCGATGCGGATCTCGGTCCGCACAATGCCGACAGCTTTCACAACGATCTCCATAAAGACCTGAAAGCCGATTTTATCCTTGCCAACCCGCCCTTCAATATGAGCGACTGGGGCGGAGACCGCCTGCGCAACGATGCCCGGTGGAAATTCGGCGCTCCCCCGGTTAACAATGCCAACTATGCGTGGATACAGCATTTTATCCACCATCTTTCGCCGTCGGGCATTGCCGGATTCGTCCTGGCCAACGGCTCGATGTCCACCAGTACCGCCTTTGAGCTTGAAATCCGGAAAAATATCATCGAAGGAGACCTGGTCGATTGCATGATTGCAATGCCGGGACAGCTTTTTTATACTACGCAAATTCCCGTCTGTTTGTGGTTCGTGGCGCGGAACAAGAAAAACGGCAAATTCAGGGACCGCCGCGGAACTATCCTATTCATCGATGCCAGAAAAATGGGCGTGCTCAGGGACCGGGTGCATCGCGATTTGACCGATGACGAAATCAATAAAATCGCAACTGTTTATCACTCCTGGCGCGGTGAAAAGAATGCCGGAAAATACGAGGACACGGCAGGATTCTGCAAAACGGTGAAAACCGACGAGGTAAAATCCAACAACTACGTTCTTACCCCGGGCCGGTATGTAGGGGCCGAGGCGGTCGAGGACGACGGAGAAGTATTCGAAGATAAAATGAAACGGCTGATCGAGCAGCTTGCGGCGCAGTTCGAAGAATCGGATAAACTTGAAAAACAGATTCGAAAGAACCTGGGTCATATAGGCTTCCCCCTGTAAATTATTCCAATGGAGCTATAATCGTATGAACCTCGACGTTTCACCCTTTGAAAAAGCCATCGGACAGCTTGAAAAGAGCCTCTCCTTTTATAATTCCGAGATGGCCGAAGAAAACTACGACCTCAAGTTGCAATTCCGTGCGGCTGTCATCCAGGCATTTGAGTTTACCTATGAACTTGCCGTTAAGATGATAAAACGTCAGCTTGGCCAAATTGTCGCCAATCCGTCGGAACTCAGTGAAATGGCTTTTATGGACCTCATGCGCACCGCCCAGGAAGCCGGGCTCATTCGCGGGGCCCCTGCGTATAAGGAATATCGCGATAAGCGGAACATAACGAGCCATACCTATGATGAGGATAAGGCAATGGAAATACTGTCGGTCGTTGACCCGTTCCTCCAGGACATGCGCTTCGTGCTCAATGAATTGAAACGGAGAAACAGCGGCAGCAATGACGCCAATTGACATTAGTCCCAAAGATTTGGAAACAGTCAAAGCGATCCTGGCAGCGCAGGTACCGGAGTGTGAAGTCCGTGCGTTTGGTTCCCGTGTTCAATGGACCTCGAAAGACTCTTCCGACCTCGACCTGGTCGTCATGACCGAAAAACCGCTGGAAGCAGTGCGATTGGCGGATTTGAAAGAAGCCTTCAGCGAATCGGATTTGCCGTTCAGGGTGGATGTGGTGGATTGGGCGGGAACGAAGGAAGGGTTCAGGAAGATAATAGAAAAGGATTGTAGGATTGTCCAGAAGAAAAATAGAAGCACTCAAATGATGGATAACTGGCAAAACTTCGAATGGGGTGATATTGCCTCATTAGAATATGGCAAATCGCTGCGTGATTATTGTAATGACGAAGGGCGATACCAGGTTTATGGAACAAATGGGCCGATAGGCTGGCATAGCGAACCTCTTTGCAAACATCCGGGAGTCATCATTGGACGCAAAGGCGCATATCGCGGCATTCATTATTCTGCCCAGCCCTTTTTTGTAATTGATACGGCCTTTTATCTGGAGCCAAAAATAGAAATGGATCTGCGTTGGGCATATTATTGCCTTCTTACCTATGATATCAATGGTATGGACAGTGGGTCTGCGATTCCCTCAACTAGTCGTGAAGATTTCTATAAGTTGCCTGTTAAATTGCCTCCCCTTGAGCAACAACGCGCTATTGCCCATATTCTCGGTACCCTCGATGACAAAATCGAGCTCAACCGCCGCATGAACCAAACACTCGAAGAGATCGCGCGGGCGATTTTCAAGAGCTGGTTCGTGGATTTTGATCCGGTGAGGAAAAAAGCGGCGGGGAAAAAGACCGGATTGCCGGAGGATATCGATAAGCTTTTTCCGGAGGGGTTTGAGAGGAGCGAGTTGGGGGAGATTCCGAAGGGGTGGAGGGTTGGGCCTCTGGATGATTTACTTGTTTTGCAAAGAGGTTTTGACTTGCCTAAAGCGGTTCGATTCGACCGCCCATATCCATTGATTGCAGATAGTGGCCAGGATGGAACGAACGATGAGGCTAAAGTTAAGGGTCCGGGAGTTGTTACCGGACGAAGTGGCAAGCTTGGTATTACTACGTTTGTGCAAGAGGACTTTTGGCCATTGAATACCACATTATTGATAAAAGATTATAAGATATCCAATCCATACCATGCTTACTTATTATTGCAAGCGTTAGGCTTTGAACGTTTTAATGCTGGATCAGCGGTTCCCACACCAAACAGAAATCATATTTATTCAATGAGACTTGTTATTCCGCCATCGATAATCGCTGGCAAGTTTGCATCTTTAATAAAACCAACTTTTAACTTGTGTCTTGCTGCGGAAAAACAGATAGAAGGCTTATCTCAACTTCGCGATACCCTCCTTCCCCGTCTTCTCTCAGGATCATTAGTCATTACCGATTCAAAGCTGGTTAAAGGCACTAAAGAATGAAACTGCGCTTTTTATCCTCAATTATGTACTGTAAATATGTACTGTTTTGATTTGCCGGCTTTGCCTTTTCAGCATTTTTCTACCATGGAAGATGGCGTTGCGGAAGGGGGCGAGCGTCTGCCGCAGGCAGACACCGCCGCCCCCTTTTGCAGGAAAGGGTGTGCCTGAAGACCCGCCTTGGGGGCTTCAGGCCAGGGAAAACCATTGTAAATGGTTTTCCCACCTCAGAAATAACTCAAATTCTATATGGGCGGATAACTACATCTTAATGATTTTATTCTCACCCGCGTCACAATTCAAAGAGTTCGACGATCAAATAACATGATAAACAAAGCATGGGGCCGCAATGGCGGATAGTGCCAAAGCCGGCAGCCGGCGTGCTTATTTCATATCCGCTAAGCGGTCTTTCCAACCACCACCTCACGAAAAGGGGGAAGTATGAATAATTGGTTGAAGGTTTTTCCTCTCCTGGCGCTTGTTTTTGCCTGTACAGCTTTTTCCCAGGATAACCCGCCTCCGGTTCAGTGCGTCGGAGGCGACAGCATGCACCAGATGATACCCGGCCATGAAGGAAGGGATAGAGCGGAATTTGGCGGCGAGCGGCACGGCATGATGGGACCCTGGCAGGGGATGCCTGGCATGCGGGAGGGCCGGATGGCGTTCCAGCAAGATTTCATGCAGCACCGCATGTTCCATCGGGGGCTTTTTATCGTGTTCCTGATGGTATTTGCTCTGGTGAATATCCTTCTGACGATCCTGGTGTGCATGGACATGGCTGCTCTCGGCAGATTCAATGCCCTGTGGGTGCCGGTACTGCTGCTCTGCGGGATAGCAGGGACCGCACTCTATGCATTGTTCAGGATTGGCGACCAGATACGGGCTGCAGCCGGACCACAATCCTGAAGCTTGCAAAAATCCTCCGGAAATGAGATTCCGGATAGAGGGGCACCCGGTGGGGAGCCCCTCTATTTTTTACCAATAGCAGCTGTTTTGCGAAGTTCTCCGACCAGGCTTGCCCTCGCCTTAATGAGCAACTCATGCAGGCTTTTCTCCTGAAAATCAGGGTACGTCCAGGAGAAGATTCGGTAGACTCCTTCGCGCATATGGAGCGTGACCTCGCCGTAGATTCCCTGTCCAAGGTACAGGCGGTGAAAGAAATCCTTGGTGGAGGCGAGCACCAGCTTATCGCGCGCCAGATAGCCGGGATCGATATTCACCGAGCGCTTCCCGTTGATGGCGAAGGAGGTTTCGATTTCGTTGGTCCAAAGTTTAATGCCCGGCAGGTCTTCCCGATTGAGCATTCCGGCAAAGCACCAATAGGTTTTCTGAAGCCCGCTGCCCATTTCGGGCGCATAGTAGTCGCTCCAGGAGAAAGGAACCGGGCCATACCCGAATTCGACTTCGCCAAAGCGCTCCGCAAGACGGTCAGCTATCCCGGCAAGATCGAAATCCGGTGCATACATGACAGCAACAAATAGTTTTACCTGTTCTGCAGGATTTGCGGTTCCCATGGCAATAAAATAATTGAATAACCTTGCATTCCATCGCAGCTGTTTGTAGATTTTAACCACCCGGAGCCCGGGTTATGGGCTTCCGGCCTGTTGAGGAGAACCGGTTTTGAAGAAAAAGAGATTTTCCGGCGGGATTTATCTGAAGCCCAATTGGAGTACCGATGATATCCCTGTTGAAACACTTCCTGCGCTTTCCCACGTTACCATCCCGCTGATTCAGCACGATGGGGCACCCTCCGATCCGGCAGTGCAAATCGGAGACCATGTCGCAATGGGCTGCCGGATCGGATCTCCCTCGAATGCCGGCGCCGTATCGGTTCACGCTTCAGTCTCCGGTGTCGTGACCGATGTCGCCCGTTATCCTTATTCGGCGCAGCGAAACGCGGTCAGCGTAACTATTGAAAATGACGGGAACCATGAGTTCGCCTCACCGATACCCTATGATAAGGCGTGGCATGAATCCACCCCTGCCGAGATCGTTGAAAAGATTCGTCTCGGCGGCATTATCGACAACGGGTCACCGCTTGCCGACCGGTTGTGGGAGGGGCGGGAGCGCCGAACCGACACCCTGTACATAAATGCCCTCTCGACTGAAGGGTATTCCTCCGCAGATGCGCGCCTCCTTGTCGAGCAGCCGCAAAAGGCCGTCCTTGGGTTGACAATATGCAAATATATCGTGGGAGCGGAAAATGCCGTTTTTGTCATCGATGAAAAACGCACGGTGGTTGCGGATGCGATTTCTGCGCTTCTTGCCGATGAGGGGCTCAAGGATTATTCGGTACTCAAACTGAAGAAAGCGCGCTATCCGCTTCAGGAAGATAGGCTTTTGCTTGCCGCATGCCGGGGGATCGAGCTTTGCGAAGGAGCATCAACCGCAGAAGCGGGGTGCACGGTGGTCGGCATTGCGGCCGCAGTTGCCGTTGCCGAGGCGGTGACCGAATTGACTCCGAGCATCTGGCGGATTGTCACGATCGCGGGACCCCTGGTGTCCCTGCCGAAAAACCTCCTCGTACCGATCGGAACGCCCGCCCGCTGCCTGCTTGAGGTCTGCGGAGTCGATCTCGGGGCCATGAAAAAATTGCTGTTCGGCGGGGCGCTTTCCGGCAGATCGGTGCAGGATCCTGAAACCCCGATTACCAAAACCGTGAATTCGCTCATGCCCCTTGGTGCAATGCCTGCGCCATCGACCCTTCCCTGTATCGGCTGTCGCCGGTGCCGGGCGGTATGTCCGGTGCGTCTTGAACCCGCGCGGCTTTCACGGTTAGTGACTACCGGTGCCGTCGATGAGCTTGATGAATGGTATATAATGGAGTGCATCCAGTGCGGTTGCTGCGCCTGGGTCTGCCCTGCAGGGATAAATCTTGTGCAACAAATCGCTTACGGCAAAATGCTGCGAAGCCGGCTGCCGCGCTGGAATGGCGCCCCTGCGGCGAAGGCGGTGTATGACGGCGAATAATGACGATGCCCTGGAAATTGGCGTAAGCGAGAGCGGCAGCGTGCCGGTTACGCCGATCGCTGCGCCGGTTCTCACCGTGTCTTTTCCGCCGCACAGCCGCACCGTGGAAACCGTGCAACGAATCATGCTGGTTACCTGCGCTGCGCTCCTGCCTGCTGCTGGATTTTCCGTTGCCCTGTACGGAATCTCAGCGCTTGCTTCGATTGCAGGTGCCGTTATTGCGGCTGCTGCAACGGAATGGCTGATCGTTGCCCTCCGGGATCGCTCCTTGCCCTCATTCGACGGCTCCTCCTGTCTTACCGGCCTGCTCCTGGCACTCTCACTCCCGCCGTCGCTGCCTTTCTGGGCGGCTCCGCTTGCCGCGGTGTTTGCCATCGCGGTGGTCAAGATGGCGTTCGGCGGTCTCGGGCGTAATTTCCTGAATCCGGCCCTTGCCGGGCGCGCCTTCTGCGCTTTTACCTTTCCTGCGTTCTTTATGACTGCCGCTGCCGGGTCGGCAAGGATAGCCGGGGGTCCGGGTTCTTCCGACACGGTCGTCAACCTTTTCGTGGGCTATGCCGGAGGGTGGCTCGGTTCCTCATCGGTTGCGGCACTCCTCCTGGGTGCCGGCGCGCTCTGGATCCTGCGGATCATCGACGGTGCGGTGCCGCTTTCCTTTCTTGGCTGCACCTTTCTGCTTTCATGGGCGACATCCGGCACCGGTCAATTGTTTACCGCTTCCGCGCTTCTCGCTGCCCTCACCATGGTTTTGACGGGCGGAATACCGCTGGTCTCCCTTTTCATGGCAACCGATCCGGTCACCTCACCGGGGACCAGGCGCAGCCGTCTCCTGTTCGGAGCGGGTTGCGGAGCCCTGGCCGTTGCCTTCCGCAAATTCGGCAATGCCAACGACGGCGCCATGCACGCGGTTCTCCTCATGAATCTCACGGTTCCCTTTTTTGATCGCTGTTTCAAGCAGGTACCCTTCGGCGGCCGGCATCGCTTCGTTGCACGGGCTCCCGCAGGGCAACCTTTCGAAACGATTCCCGAGCACGTTGCGAGGCATGAGCCCGATGAGGAAGAATCCATGACGCCCGCAGAGGAGTTGTAATGGTATCGAGTAAAGTTTCCGACGCAAGCGTCCTGTACGGCGCACAACTTCCGCTTCTGGGCATAGGGCTGTGCCTCCCTCTTATCGAGTGCAGATCGATGCGTGCGGCTCTGGTGCTTGGACTTACCGGCGCCGTTGCACTGTTGCCGACGATCATCGTCATCGCGCGCATTGCGCCCCGCCTGCCCAGAAATAGCCGCATCGGTCTCGGTGCATTCATCGGGGCAGGCATGGCGATCCTTGCAGGCATGGGAGTTTCGCTGCTTCGCGTCGTTGAACCGATGCCGTTTTCGGACGTCGTTCCGTTTGTCATTTCTGCCGCAGTGCTGATCGCCGATGCGCCGGTGCCGCAGCAGAAAAAAAGGATGACCCGATGGGCACTGGAAGCAATCGTCACCGGGCTCGGGTTCGCGGCGCTTCTCTGCGTCCTTTGCGGACTGCGCGAATTGATAGAGAAGAGTGCCTTCCGGAATCCGGGACTCCTTCAGCTCAATCCGGTTCACTTTCTTGCTACGGTCCCCGGAGCCCTTATCCTTCTGGCACTGGCGTCGTTCATCGCCGATGCGGCCATTGCCCGATGGAAGGGAGATGCACGATGACCGACCCTTCCCTCTGCGCAGCAGCAGCGCTCACGGCGGTCCTGGCCGACCGCTCCTTTCTCAAATGGCGCCTCGGCAGCCGTTCGGAAATCGAGCCGTTTGAAAGACTTGGCCCCCTTGTTCCCGTGCTTGCAGCGGCTTCCGTCATGGTGATCCTTGGCGCACTATCCGCCGGGCTCCTGTCGGTTTACAGTATGGGACCGCTTCATGCGAGGTTCCTTGCTGCTGCGGCATTTGCGGCAACGGTCCTCGCATGCGCACTTGCTGGAGAGATCTTGTGGACCGATGGCCGGCCTGCGCAAAGGAATCGCGCGTTTTCAAGGGCAGCCGTCATTGCCCTGGTGCTTGGACTGTCTTCATTGCCGTTTTACCGGGAGGATACTCCAGGCTCCATCGCGACCTTTGTTATATCCGGGATTGAAATAAGCCTGGCCTATGCGCTCATGGCAATTTTCTATAACGGCATCAGCCAGAAAATTTCCTCGGAGCGCAAACCGAGGGGGCAGGTTCCGGTTGCTCAGGAGCTCTGTAGCGCCGGTCTGCTGGCGCTTGTCATTATCGGCATTCTGAAAACATTTCAATAAGCAAAGGTACCATGACCATGTTTATTCCGATGATCCTTACTGCAGGCGTTATGGCCGTGACCGGCAGCGTCTTCGGGATTATTGCGGGTCTCAGGAAGAAGCCTTTTTACGTCCGGCTTGACCGAATTCGCCGGACGCTGCCCGATCTCGATTGCGGGGTATGCGGCTATCCCCGTTGCACCGATTATGCAGAAGCGGTGACAGGCGGGGAAGCCGGTCCTCTCGGGTGCATTCCGGGCGGTCCGCGAACGGCACATGCGATTGGCGACGCTCTTGAAATCAATGCGCAGCCGGCTGAAGCTGCAATAGCGGCGGTCCATTGCAGGGGAGGACACCGCGAAGCCCCGCACCGGGCAAACTATGAGGGGATGGTCGATTGCCGTGCCGCACTGCTTCTCGATAACAGTACCAAGGCCTGTATTGACGGGTGCCTTGGCTTTCTCTCCTGCGTGCGGGAATGTCCCTTCGGCGCCCTCTCTATCAATGAGGGCGGTGTCGCCCTGGTAGACCGAAGAAAATGCAACGGATGCGGGGCCTGCGTCAGCGCCTGCCCACGCCACCTTATTTCGATAATTCCGGATGTGCACAAGATTTTTCTTGCCTGCAATAACCATGATGAAGGGGATTGGGTGTCGTCATGCTGTTCGGTGGGGTGTACCTCATGCGGCGAATGCGTGGATATTACCCCCTCCGGGGCCATAACCATGAACGATCATCTGCCTGCTCTTGACTACCGGACTCCCGGCGAGAATTTCCTTGCGGCGGCCTACCGGTGTCCGTCGAAGTGCTTCGTCGATCTTGTAAAGGCGCGGCCCAGGGCGAATATCGATACCTCGTGTAACGGCTGCGGCGAATGTGCGTTATCCTGCCCGGTTCCCGGGGCGATTACCGGTTTCCCGGATAAGCGCCATGTGGTCCGGAAAGAGCTTTGCATCGGCTGCGGTCGCTGTCTTGCCGTTTGTTCTGCGCATGCCGTTTCGCTCTGGGGCAGCCTCGGCTATGAAGGTGCGCCTAAAATGGCGGTACGTACGCCGCGGCTGCGCTGAAGCGGGACAACCTTAAGAAAGTCGCGCGGGAGGCCTTTTCGGAGCAGCTGTCTCCCCGGCAATCCATTGAAGAAAATCCCGGTTTCCACCGATAATGGGCAATGCTGCAATGCAGGGCACCCGGTAGGAGTGAAGTTGTTTCACGCGAGCCGTGAGACACGGCAGCAGCACTTTCCTCGTTTTGGCAATAAGAATGGTTTCCCTTTCGTCGCAAAACTTTCCTTCCCAGAAGTAGAGGGAATTCATCCCGTCGACGATATTGACGCATGCAGCAAGCTTTTCGGTGACGAGTGCCTTTCCGATGCGCCGGGCTTCCCGCCGGTCTTTCGTCGTGATATAGATGAATAGAAGATTCATGGCTCTTCTTAGTAGAGGTGCAATCCAAAAAAAGATACACCGTGCGTTCCTGCGGCCAGGGTTTCACCGGGGGAACGGCCTTCTTAAAAATCGGGTCATAAGTAAGGTACAACAATTTCCGTTCGCCCTGAGCTTGTCGAAGGGCGAGCAGCAGACATCGAATGTTCATGGTTCGACAGGCTCACCATGAACGGTTTTATGCTGCATTATTTAGGAACTGCTAAGTAATTAAAACACAGCCGGAGAAAGGTTACAACTTGGATTCAGCTTCGTGGATGATGATGCCCAATTCCTTCATGGGAACGGGCTTTTCAAAGAAAGCAGCGTTAAGTTCCTGAAGCTGGCTCTGGGTGATTTCTGAAACGTATCCGGAAATGAGGATCTTGGTAGTGTCTTTCGGAACCAGCCGCATAAGCTGAATTCCATCGAGTCCGGGCATTTTGAAATCGGTGATGAGAACATCGACCGGGTGGGAGGCGATATGTTTTTTTGCCTCGACCGGATCGTTGAAGGTTTGTACAAGCAGGTTTTTTGAAATACAGAGGAGAAACGTTCTCAAGAGTTCGGTAATCTGAGATTCGTCGTCGACGACCACGACCTGAAGCATTTTTTTATTCATAGCGCATCGATCTGTAAGGAGTTCATCAAAGCTTATCATTCAATCGAAGGCAATTCAAGCATTAAAATTTCGGTACATCGTCTCTTTCCGGTATTCTTACAAAAGCCGGATAATCGACCTGCTCCGCTTCATCCCATACTACGGTAATCTATATTTCTTTATTATTGAAGATTCATAGCAGCAAGCTGCGGGGACCGCGAAGCAGCCTGCAATCTTCTATAGGAGAGGAAATATTTGTAATCCGCTCGCATTCCCCGGAGCAAGCTCCAGGGAATGCGAAGCAGCCTGAAATGCGCTCGCTATGCCTATTCAGCATCATGCCGTGCTCAATCATTGATCGGAAAAAAAGATCGTCGTGCAGTATTTAAACCTGGAGCTGGATGAATTTCAGGAGAAAGCCTTCGCTGCGGTCGACCGGGGCGAATCGCTCATCATTGCGGCGCCAACAGGGTGCGGCAAAACCCTTGTTGCCGAATATGCCGTCGACGTTTCAATGGCGCTTGGCAGACGGGTGGTGTATACCGCGCCGATCAAGGCGCTCTCCAACCAGAAATATCGCGATTTCCGCCGGCGTTTCGGCGAGGAAGTCGTGGGCATTCAAACCGGCGATGTGACCATCAATCCCGATGCGCGGTTGCTCATCATGACAACCGAAATCTTTCGGAATCTCATTCTGGAAGACTCGCCGCGTCTTGGCGATGTGTATTACGCAATCTTCGATGAAATTCACTATCTCGATGATCCTGAGCGCGGAACCGTATGGGAGGAGAGCATTATTCTCGCTCCGCCCTCAATCCGATTCATGTGCCTGAGTGCCACGGTTCCCAATATTCATGAGCTTGCCGCCTGGATGGGAGGAGTGCGCAAGACCCACTTCGTGGTGATTGAAGAGACGGAGCGTCCCGTTCCATTGCGCCATTCCTTTTTTCACCCCAAATTCGGGCTCCTGACGCTCAAGGGAATAAAAAGCAAATATCGCAGCAACCCTGCCGAACGGAAAAAATTTCTGCGGCATAAGCCGTCGTCGCGGTCGATCATCGAGCTTGCACTCCGGCAAGATCATATTCCCATTCTCTATTTCTGCTTCAATCGAAGGGCCTGCGAGCGTAATGCCGAACTGCACCAGCAGCTGTCGCTGCTTACCGTCGATGAAAAACGGCGTGCGGCAGCGATAATCGACGACCTTGTAGCGCAGTACAATCTCAAGGATTACGAAAAGATCTCCTATCTTCGCTCACTCTGGGAAGCCGGGTGCGCTTTCCATCATGCCGGTATCCTGCCGGCTGCAAAAGAGATTGTGGAGCGACTCTTTGCAGAAGGCCTCATCAAACTGTTGTTCTGCACCGAAACGTTTGCACTTGGCGTCAATATGCCCGCCAATACGGTGATATTCGACGAGCTTGAGAAATTCGACGGTGTTGAGTTCAACTATCTCATGACGCGCGAATATAACCAGATGGCGGGTCGCGCCGGCAGGCGGGGAATGGATACCGAGGGGTATGTCTACTCGCTGGTCATTCCCGAAGCTACCGATCCAAAGCATGTCGAGCGACTTCTGTTCGGAGCAAATGAAAAAATTTCGAGCCGATTCTGCGCCTCGTATTCGACGATCCTCAATCTGTACAGCCGCTTCGGCGAGGAAGCTTTTACCGTTTTCCGGCGAAGTTTTCATAACTTCAAAAAAGGGGTTTTTGCCCTTGCCAAAGAGTACAAAACCCAGGAGGAGCAGATCCGGCGGCGGATCGCGTTTCTCCAGGCTGCCGGGTTTCTCGACGGCATCGAGCTTACCGACAAGGGAAGGCTTGCCGCCGCAGTAGCAGGGTATGAAATCCAGACGGCCGAGCTTTACTACAGCCGCAGCTTTGAGGAGTGTTCGGCCGCTCAGCTTCCGGTGGTCCTTGCGGCAATCGTGACCGAGGAGTCCCGCCGGAAACAGGCTCCACCCACGACGGTACGGCTCAAGTTCGAGGCCGAAAAAGTCATTCATCGCCTGCGTGCCAGGGAAATTCGCTACGAGATCACAGCACCCATCCGGGAGCTCGATTTTATGCTGGCGGCGCCGGTCTACGCCTGGGCCTCGGGTTGCGGCCTCAAGGATCTCCTCGCGTTCGGCATCCCTGAAGGGGACATGGTCCGCCTTCTCCGCATGACCATCCAGCTACTGCGCACCCTGCGCGACCGCATTCCCGACCCGGTCATTGCCGAGCGGATGCATGAGGCACTGCTGCTTATCAACCGCGATGTGATCGATGCGCAGGCGGAGCTTGAGGTTGGGTAGGGTGGTGTTAGTGGTTTTGATTGCTATCTAAATCGTTACTGCCCAGGTGGGGGAACCACCTGAGGCAGTTCCCTCTGGCCAAAACCTCCGGGCCCGCAAAGCCGGGCTTGCGGGGTCTTTGGCACACAGCGGGGGCCGAGAGCGATGCCCGCCCTCGGCCCCCCGCAACGCCCCCATAAGGTAGAAAAAACACCGGAAAACCGGGAAAAGCAGAACCGGGCATCCAATATATTGAAAAAAACCGCCCGCCCAGGAAATATTTCTTGATCATTTAAACCAATTGGGTACTATTATATTATCAGTAATAACAGAGTTTCGCTTCATTGCATTATATTGAGTCACAAAGGCGGTTACCGTGTTTGGGCAATCGATGAAAGATCATTTTAAAGCAGTGATGTTCCTCATGTCCTGCACAATGACCGCAATCGCCGCCGCGCCGCCCCAGTTCTACAAGTATGACCAGACCACGGGTTCCAACATGACCATAGTTTTGCAGATCTCCACCAATCCCACTATCGATGGAGCTCCCCTCGGTGATTCCGACGAAATCGGCGCGTTCAACAAGGCTGGATTATGCGTCGGGGAAGCAACCTGGGACAGCGTCACTAATCGAAGTATAAATGTCGTCGGGCAGGATCCAATGTCTTCCATTACAGACGGGCTTAAATACGACGATACTATTTATTTTCGCGTCTGGCATTATGCGACCCAGAGAGAGGCACCCGCCGTTGTAACTTTTTCAAGCGGCGGCGTCGTTTACGTGACAAATACATCTCCGGTCATTTCCAGCCTTACCGCAACCACGGGCGCTGTCTCAGACCCCCTGCTTACATCTCCGGCAAGTGGGGCGACCGGTCAACCGATCAGCTTGACATTGTACTGGGGATCGGTCGCCGGCGCAACCTCCTACGGTGTTCAGGTATCCGCCAATGGGGAATTCGGAAGCACCATTTTTAGCCAGACCGGGCTTACCGCTCAATCGGCGGTTATAGGCGGGCTTGCCTACAATACCGTGTATTATTGGCGCGGGAATGCCTCAAACAAAAGCGTAACGAGCATCTGGGCCGGCGTCTGGAGCTTTACCACTCTCGCCCCGCCCGGCGCCCCAGCGCTTTTAACCCCGACCAACGGCGCAACGGACATTTCACCTTCGCTGACGCTGAGCTGGCAGACGGTTACCTCTGCAGCAAGCTACGGAGTGAAGGTTGCGACCGTATCGACATTTGCCGCCACCGCATCCAATCAGACCGGACTTGGTACCGGGGCGGCATCGCTGAGCGGGCTTGCCCCCGGTATTGCGTACTTCTGGGAAGTTAATGCCACCAACGGAGCCGGGACCGGTGCATGGTCGGGGATCTGGAGTTTTGAAACGATTACCCTGCCCGCCACTCCGAGTCTGTCCACCCCACTCAATGGATCGGCGGAATCGCTGACCAAGACAACATCGCTAACCCTAAGCTGGGGAACAGTCGCGACGGCATCCTCCTATTCCCTGCAAGTATCGACCACCTCGGCCTTCATCACCGCATTTGTAAACCAGACGGGCATCACAGCGGCGAACCGTGCCGTGAGCAACTGGCCGGCAAGCGCTGTTTATTTCTGGCGCGTCAGCGCCACGAATCCGGCCGGAACAAGCGTCTGGTCATCATCATGGAGCTTTTCCATCACCGTTCCGGTTCTGTCACAAGAAAAGATGACCGTAATCGGGCTGTCCTTTTCGTATCGAAATGGATGCATTCGCTGGTCTATTCCCGCCGATGGGAAAGCGGAACTCACCGTCTACGATATTCTCGGGAGAATTGCGCTCTCCTCAACTCTGGTGGGGAAAGCGGGTGATCACGCTATGAACCTCCGCAGTATCCTTTCCGGGCCCGGAAGATACGTTGCCAGGGTGAGGTGCGGGAGCTTCGACAGGCAGATATCGTTTTTTCTATCCCATTAGATACTAAGGCGGAGTCCGTACCCGGGGATGTTGACCGGGATTTGGACCGCGATTCCATTCCGGACCTTGAGTTCAAGCGACTCAGGAAACGCCCTCATGTATCGATCGAGGCGAAACCCGAGAGTAGCTTGCTAATAAGGGAACGTGCGCAACTTCCCGCCATCCTGTCCATATTCCATATTCTCAGGGGGATACGGATATCCTGCCTGCGTATGCAACACCGTACTATCCGGCTATCTTCCCCCTCCCGAAAGAATCGGTCCGGAAAATTCCTCATCCGGGCACCGTGGTGTTACTATATTAGAAGGACGGACCTGCATATTATTTTTTTCTTGACTCCTCTCGGATGGCGGCTATATTTTCTACCAGGATGGGGGAGCTGAGGTTCAGCTGTAATGTTCAGGCGAAACGGCCGGAGCATCTTTTTGTATGTCAATAGGTGACCGGGTAGCATGGAGTATTCGGATATACTGCCGGGCAAAATATCGAAGGACAGACAATCACCGCGTCAGGATAGGACAACCGGCTGTGGTAAGCAATCGTCACCGTGAGAGCTTGCCTCAGTGCCATCCTTGACATCGCACTCATAAAAGGGGGGAACGATAATGAAAAAGGAAAGTGGGATTTATTTGCACGCATTATGCTTCAGACGATGGTCATCGGCCTTCATTATTCTTTCGGCTCTGGTTGGGAGCGCCTTTGCGAGGCATTTCAATCCCCTGGACAGCCAGACCGGCGCTACCCTGACAGTCTTCCTCGATACCGCCGCCCACCCTACGCTCAATGGCACCCCGATAAGAAATAACAATATAGTGCCCGACGAGATCGGCGTATTCGATTCCCTCGGTAACTGCTGGGGTGTGGGTTATTGGCCCGCCGGCCCGGACTCTACCATCGCCGTTGCGGGCTACCAAAGTACCGGCAGCACAAAAGCCGGTATGACATCCGGAGAAAAAATGTATTTCAGGGTGTGGGATACGACGCTTGGCGAAATGCCCGCTACGGTAACCTACTATCCCACCACGGGGGCGGTACCGTTTCCTCCTGCCATGACACCCTCTACCGAATCGACCTTCGTTGCAGGGAACCCCATAGCCTACTCTGTTCCCAAGAGTATTACCGGACTTGCGACCCCCCAGGCGCCGGCGCTCGCAACACCGACAAACGGTGCCGCAAACCAGGCTACTGCGCTCACCTTCAGCTGGACGTCATCGGCCGGTGCAGCCTCCTATGCATTTCAGATTTCAACGGTATCGACCTTTGCATCCACGGTTTCAAACAAGACCGGCATTGCCGGTACCTCAAATGCCCTTAGCGGATTGGCTAATAATAGTACCTACTATTGGCGGGCCAATGCGACCAACTCGGTTGGAACGAGCGCATGGTCCGGCATCTGGAGATTCACGACCGCTATAGCCGTGCCTGCTGCGCCGGCTCTCTCGACACCGACAAACGGTGCAACCGGTCTGGCAACTTCGCTCACCC
This sequence comes from Fibrobacterota bacterium, assembly GCA_003164335.1. Classification (GTDB taxonomy): domain Bacteria; phylum Fibrobacterota; class Chitinivibrionia; order Chitinivibrionales; family Chitinispirillaceae; genus BOG-1184. Next base: position 12,303 of record PLTF01000053.1, on the reverse strand, counting down.
TGAGCTGGACAGCCGTCACCGGCGCTACAACCTACGCCGCGCAGGTTTCAACGATATCGACCTTTGCGACGACGGTATCGAGCCAGACGGGTCTCTCGGTAACTTCCGCCGCGGTCGCGGGTCTCGCCGGCGGCGCCACGTACTACTGGCGGGCCGATGCCGGCAACACTGCAGGAACAAGCGCCTGGTCGAGCGTCTGGCATTTCGCGACGAAGGGAGTGCCGGTCGCTCCTGCGCTTGCCTCACCGTCAAACGGTGCAGCGAATCAGGCTACCACGCTGACAGTCAGCTGGGCGGCTTCCACCGGTGCGGCAACCTATGCAGCGCAGGTTTCGACGGTATCGACCTTTGCATCAACGGTTGTGAACCAGACCGGAATTGCAGCGACCTCCGCTTCCGTGGCCGGGCTGGCTTATGGGAAAACCTATTACTGGCGTGCGAACGCGACCAATACGGTCGGGACAAGTGCCTGGTCGGGCATCTGGAGTTTTGCTACTCTGGCCACGCCGGCCGCACCGGCGCTCTCTTCGCCCGCAAACGGTGCAACGAATCAGGCCGCCGCGCTGACGGTGAGCTGGACTGCCTCCTCGGGCGCTGCCACCTATGCGGTCCAGGTCTCAACCGTATCGACCTTTGCCTCAACGGTAGCCGGCCAGACTGCTCTCGCCGCGACCTCCGCTGCGGTCAGCGGCCTTTCGGGCGGCATCACCTTCTACTGGCATGCAAATGCGACCAATGCCGCAGGCACGAGCGCCTGGTCGAGCGTGTGGAGCTTCGCAACGCTTGCCGCTCCGGGGATCCCGGCGCTTGCCGCTCCGACCAACGGCTCAACGGGCCAGGCGTTAGCCCCGGCCCTGAGCTGGACCACCGTTACCGGTGCTGCCACGTACGGCTGCCAGGTATCGACGGTCTCGACCTTTGTCAATACTCTCGTCAGCCAGACCGGTTTGACCGCTGCAACTGCAACCGCCAGCGGGCTTACCAACAGCACCAAGTACTACTGGCGGGCGAATGCTGTCAACGCGGCCGGGACGAGCGCCTGGTCCACCGTATGGAACTTTACGACCCTTGCGCCAAGCGCAATCGTTGCACTCTCATCCCCGGCGAACGCAGCAACCAATGAACCGACTTCGCTGACCATGAGCTGGGGCTCGGGTACCGGCGCACTCTCATACACACTGCAAATATCCACAGTGTCAACATTTGCCTCGACGGTTTCCAGCCAGGCGGGAATCAGCGCGACTTCAAAAGCCGTTACCGGGCTAACGGTCAGCACCCGCTACTATTGGCATGTCAATGCGACCACGACCAGCGGTGCCGGAACCTGGTCGAGCGTATGGAGCTTTACCACCGTGCCGGCTGCACCTGCAGCACCGACCCTGAGTTCGCCCAGCAACGGTGCGTCGTATACCGCAAACACTGCGGTTACCCTGTCGTGGGGAACGGTTACCGGTGCGACTTCCTTTACGGTACAGGTGTCGACCGTTTCGACCTTTGCAACCACGGCTTTCAGCCAGAGCGGAGCGACGAATTCCGTATCATTTACTACCGGTGTCGCTGCGACCTATTACTGGAGAGTCGATGCCTCCAATGCGGGCGGAACCAGCGCCTGGTCGACCACGCGAACGTTCAGTATCTCCGCCAAGACCTCCGTCCTGGTTCCTGTGCTTGTATCAAGCGGCAAGGAGATCCGGCAGGTCGTTTCCTTCAGCCGCAATGCGATATCCTACAGCTTGAAGGAGCCGGCGAAGGTGGAAATAGCACTCTTTGATATTCTCGGCAGAAAGGCGGCAAGCTTCGGGTTTATGCAATCTGCCGGCAGCTATCATCTGTCGCTGACGCAGTCGATGCTTCCTTCCGGCAGGTATTTGCTGCAATTCAAGGCGGGAGGGTTATCACGCAGCATGGCAATAACCCTTACCCGGTAGCGGAAGCGTAAGAAATACCTGCCGGTCGGCAGGTCGATTATGAAAAAAGGGGGGGGCGATTGCCGGCAATCGCCCCCCCCTTTTTGTCAGGGAAGCCTTATGAAGCCGGGAGGCTATCCTCTGAAAACAAAATAGACGGCACCAAGCAGGCAGAGTCCGGCCCAGAGGTAGTTGAGTTTCAGCGGCTGCTGCATGTAAAAAAAGGCGAAGGGAACGAATACCGAAAGGGTGATGACCTCCTGCAATAGTTTAAGCTGCCCGAGATTCATCTGCGAATATCCGATACGATTGGCCGGGACCTGGAGCATATATTCGAAAAAGGCGATGCCCCAGCTCGCAAGCGCGGCGATATACCACTTTCTGGCCGAAAGGTTTTTCAGGTGGGCGTACCACGCAAAGGTCATGAACGTATTGGAAAGAATCAGGAGGAGTGTCGTTTTCAGAATAACCGGCATGGCGTGAAACCTTCGGTAATGTAAAGTTTGAGATTGAAAATCAAATGTTCTGCCCCCCCCCCCCAAAAAAATCAAGGGGTAAACTTAAAAAACAGAATTTCACCATCCTTTACAACATAATCGCGCCCTTCTGAGCGGATCTTTCCCGCTGCCCGCATGGCCGGTTCGGTGCGGAACTCTTCGAGATCCCCGACCGAATACACATCGGCCCGGACAAACCCCTTTTCAAAATCGGAGTGAATGGTGCCGGCCGCCTGCGGGGCGGTTGACCCGACGGGCAGGGTCCGGGCATGAAGCTCTTTTTCGTTCCAGGTGAAGAAACTTTCCAGTCCGAGTAAGGCATATACTTCCCGGCTGAGCCTGGCGAGCCCGCTTTCCGCGAGACCGAGCGAAGCGAGAAATTCACCGCGTTCATCCTCGGGAAGATCGTTGAGTTCCGCCTCGATCCGGGCACAGATCGGGACAAAGGGAATGCCGCGATCGGCGGCAAATTCCCGCAGCGATTCGACATGGGGCGACTCGGAGGCGGGTGAGAGATCGGCCTCCGCTACGTTGCCCACATAGAGTATCGGCTTGGCGGATATCAGGTGCATAGCGGCGATTTCACCGAGTTCGCCCTCACCGGCAGCCGATTCCCGGGCCGGGATTCCCCTTTCCAGGCCGCTCTGCACTCTCTCGTAAATTTCCAACCTTGCTTTCAGCTCCTTGTCGCCCGATTTGGCGGCTTTTGCAATCCGGTCGACGCCGCTCGTCGCGGTGTCAAGATCCTTGAGCAGTATCTCGGTTTCGACCGTGGCTGCATCGCGGAGCGGATCGATGGAGCCGTCCACATGCACCACGTCGGGATCCTCGAAGCAGCGCACTACATGGACTACCGCGTCGACATCCTTGATGTGTCCGAGGAACTGGTTGCCGAGTCCTTCCCCGTGCGAAGCACCTTTGACAAGGCCCGCGATGTCGATGAGTTCGAGGAAGGCCGGAACAATCTTCGCTGTGGTGATTACCGATGCGATTCTTCCCAGGCGATCATCCGGCACGGCCGTCATGCCGCGATTCGGGTCGATGGTGCAGAACGGGTAGTTTTCCATGGCGGCATGGGCTGAGCAGAGGGCATTGAAAAGTGTGGATTTGCCGACATTGGGAAGGCCGATGATTCCGGCGGACAAGGGCATGATTTTAGCTCCGGATTTTTGGGGTGAGTATAGCCTTAAGAAATTAGTTACTGCTCTGGTGGGGGAACCATTAAAATGGTTCCCCCACCAGAGCAGTAATCTCCGGTTTAAGGTATTTTTTATTGTTATGCGAATACTTCCCATCACCGCCTACCTCCCCACCGTGAAAGGCGTCATTGAAAACGCCTGGAAACGTGAAGCGATAAATCCCTTTTATGCCTCATTCAAGGTAACCTCGCGTTGCCACTTCGGTTGCCCGTTCTGTAATGTGAAGAATGAACAGGCCCCCGACCTGCCGACCGAGGACATCAAGGCAATTCTGCGTAATCTTTCGCGGTCATCGGTACTCATGACGAGTTTTGAGGGCGGGGAACCGCTGCTGCGCAAGGACATCGGCGAGCTGCTCGAATATGCCCGTCGCGAATGTTCCTTTTATCTGCTTTTTACCACGAGTGTGCGGAACCTGCTCGACTATCCGCTTGCCGAGTATGCGCGATACATCGATTTCCTGCATGTCTCCATCGACGAGGGACACGATAATCTTGCACTGTTCGATGCGCTTCCCGAGCTGGTGAAACTGCCGCTCCAGGTTTCGGTGCAGACCGTGGTTACGGCAGACAGCGTGGAAAAACTCGATGCGAAGGTGGCACGCTGTCATGAATACGGTGCGAATATCGTGGTGATTCCGGCTGCGCATATGGACGGCACGCGCGACGTGGTGCCCGATATGCAAGCGCTCGAACGGAAGCTTCGCGAGCTTCGCATCCGCTATCCCGACACGATCCATACGCCCATGGGCTACTTCGAAGCATGGCGCAAGGGGCGCTGCTCTTCGGCGACCGTGATTATTGCGCCGGACGGTCGCCTCTACTATCCCTGCCATATTCTTAACCGGAAGGGCCCCGATCTTCGCATGGTTCGTCTTTCAGACTGGCTGAAAACCGATGAGGCAGGCCAGGCGCGGCGGCTCATGCGGAGCTGCGACCGCAATTGCGGGTGGTATCAATATTACTCGATCCATTCCTACACTTCACTGGCATCGGTGGGGGAGACGCTCAGGCCGGTGCTGGCGGGCAAGAAAATTTCAGACCGTCTTTCCTGATTCGACAGTTTCTCCATTAACGGCCTATTCCGAACCCTTGTTGAATGGTTTTGTTGTTGAACTGCTCTATAATTCGCGGAATTTATTTTATTTTCACTCATTACAAGGTCATAGCAGCGCCATTACATCCTTCAAAGGATTGATTTTTCATGGACAAATTAATATTGAAGGAGCAGGTTGAAATCATCCGGCAGGCCTTCGGCTATATTACCCAGTTCAAGGGCTGCCTCTTTGTCATCAAGATCGAGAGCACCCTCATCGAGCATCCACTGTTTCCGCTCCTCATCCGGGATGTCGTGCTGCTCCACCGGATGGGCATCAACGTCATTCTCGTACCCGGCGCCCGGGTGCGGATCGATCAGGTGCTCGACACCTACCATATCAAGTGCACGACCGTGGACGGGGTTCGGATCTCCCCGCCCGAGGCCATCCCTCTTATCAAGATGGCCGCCTTTGACGTTTCGAATAAGATCATCACGATGCTTGCCGAGAGCGGGGCGCACGGGGTGATCGGGAACTGGGTGCGCGCGAAGGGAATCGGGGTGCGGGGCGGAATTGATTTCCAGAGTACCGGGCTGGTGGAAAAGGTGCAGGTCGATGTCCTGCGCAAGGTGGTCCTTGACGGACTCATTCCCATCATCCCGACTATCGGTTGGAGCGCCACGGGCAAACCCTACAATTGTTCATCGAATGAAATCGCCTTTGCCGTCAGTGTCGAAATGAATGCGTCGAAGCTGTTTTTTATTGTGGACCGGCTCGGGATAATGGCGGGAAATTACAAAATCCCCGAGGATGTTTACCTGACAAGCGATGGGGTCGTCTCGCAGCTCAAAACAGCCCAGGCCGGTGCATTTTTAGACCTGAATGGGGGTAAGAATTACGATGAACAGCTTGACCTGGTCGGCCATGCCTATCGCGCCTGCACAAGCGGCGTGCAGCGGGTACATGTGGTCGATGGGCGGGTTGAAGGCATGATCCTCAAGGAGATCTTCTCGAATCGCGGATTCGGCACCATGATCTATGCCGATCGCCACGACAACATCCGGCCGATGGTGCTTGCCGATATCCCTGAAGTGCTTCGGGTAATGCGGCCGGCAGTCGAAGAAGGGGCGCTTGTCCCGCGGTCCGAGGAGGATCTCGAAGAGCGGCTTGCCGATTATGCGGTGTATGAGGTTGATGGTACCGTCCATGCCTGTGCAGCGCTTCATGTGTTTCCGGACAGGCAGGGCGAAATCGCCGGTATCGTGGTGGACGAGACCTATACGAATCTTGGTATCGGTCGTCGGATGGTGTCGTACTTCATTGAGGAAGCTGCCGTAAAAAAACTTCGAGCTCTGTTTGTCCTCACGACACAGACCTCGGATTGGTTTTCCCAACTCGGGTTTGTACCGGGAAAGGTCACTGATCTTCCTGCCGAGAGGCAAAAAAATTATAACCTTCAGCGGAAATCGCTCATTCTCCGCTACAAGATATCGGGTCGGCGTAAGGGTGGGGTGCAGGTGGAATAGATTGGATAGCCGAGCCGGAATCTAAAGGCAAATTCAAATTCAAAATCAAAGTCAACTGCTGGGCGTTCCGGGCTCTCGGCGAAGCCGAGCCGGTATTTGAAGCCCTGCGGCTTCGCCTGGGTCTTCAAATACTGCCGGGGTCACTTCGTTTACCCCGGCACCCTCTGTCCTCGCTAACGCAACGCCAAAATCCGCCTCACCCCCTCAATCCCCTCTCCACAAGTGGAGAGGGGAGGACGCCGTTTCTGCGGCAGGAGTGAGACGGCCGCGCAGTAAGGATAAATTGCGATTTCGTAAATTATGTAGGGGTTCAACATGTTGAACCCCTACAGATCTACAAAATCTTCCATGTATTTTCTACCTAATGGGAGCGTTGCGGGGGTGCGAGAGCGTCTGCGGAGCTTTAGCGAGGCAGACATCGCCTCATGATTGGGATTTTTTTTGCTTTTATTAGACCTCTCCGGGCGGAGAGGTCCGGCCGCTTTTGGGCCGGGGTGAGGTAATGGGTGTGCCTGAAGACGCGTGCCTTTCGCGGCTTCAGGCCAGGGGGAACCATTGTAAATGGTTCCCCCATCAAAGAACTTTGGATTTACTCACAACTCCTCACCGTACCGCTCCGCCACCCTTCCCACAACGGGAAGCCATCCTGATCCCTGAGCAGCAGTTCCCGGTTTTTGGATGCCATCAGTATGTAGTAGGCCGCATAGGTGTCTTTTCCATTCAGTGAAAACCGAGCCCCATGAACCTCGACCTCATCCCCTATAGAAAGGTTCATGTCCTGGTGAATGATATACCAATAGGGACCGAGATGGACTGGAATCAGCGTCCCGTTCTGGTCTTTGACGATGATCCTTATGCCGCGTCCCATAGTGGTCATCGGCGTTACCGTATCTTCATCGTAAACGGTCCCCGTGATGACGGTCAGATTGTAGTTATTGAACAGCTGTTCATAGCTGCTCCCGATTATCCAGCCGTCCGATCCGAGCCATTTAAAGTTTTTCTGGGCAAAGGTGTTGGCCGAAAATACTCCGCATACCAGGATAGCAAGAATGACAAGTCGTTTCATAAGACTACTCCTTTCACCGGTGGATCCAATATTTCTTTGAATAAAATGCTCATTCCGAGCGAATTTCAAATAGTGCCCACGATCTCTATCCCGCTTAAAATAAATTTTGCGGATTCTTAAATAAAGGAAAGGCTGACAATACTACGCTCACACAAGAGGAAAAGTATATCTGCTGCGAAAAAAAACTTGAGGGGCAAATGACAATGTGCCCCCATGAAGGATCGTGGTCCTATTCGCTGTCTTTGTCTCCGCCAGGCCCCCCCATTCTGTGGTGCATTCCGGGCCCTGATCTCATCCAATCGAAATTGACCAGTTTCGAAAATTGCTCAGCGGTCAGGATTGACTTCACTTTCAGGAGATTTTCATTCATATTCCGGACCAGTTGCTTATGAAGATCGCCGAGCTGGGAGGCGAAATTGTCCAGGGCCGGTTTAGAGGGTTCGGATTTCAAAAGCTCCGTCTTCATCTTATCCCGGATCGCCTTCATCTGATCGAACAGTGGTTTTGCCCCGGCATTTTTTTCCTTATCCAAGGCTATGAGTTTTCCCTGCTGATCGGCGGTCAGGTTCAGCTCTGCCATTTTCTTCTTTATTGGAAGATACTGGGCCGAGTCGTCATTCCCGGCCCAGGCCATGAATGGCGAAATAGTCAGTGCCCAGCCAGCTATCGCGAGTACTATCAGTTTGTTTTTCATAACATCATCCACCTTTACCGCAGATCGTTTATAGTGCCGTCGAATACTATTTCCAAACATCATACCGGTTGAGCCATTAAATGTACCCTATGCGAACCGGCTACTTTCCCCCGCCATCGTCAAGGGCATAGGCCAGGGATGCCTGTTCAATATCCTCGCCCGCCAGGTATTCATGGATAGCCTGCATTTCTTCGGAAACTTCAGGAGCAACCGACTGCACCCGTTCATGATGCAAGTAAAGCACTCCGGAACCGCCCACAACAAGAATCAGGGTTGCAGCAAGCGCGAAGGCGGATCTCATAATTGCACTTCGTCTCCGGAGTCGCCCGTGAATTTTTCCATAGAGATAGGGAGGAGGTCCTTCAGTACGGCCCAACTCCTCATAAAATTCTTTCTCGTTCATGCTACCGCCTCCTTAAGCTGCGGTTTGTTCTCAAGAATTATGCTGATTTTATGCTTTATTCGTGACATTCTCGTCCGCAATGCAGAAGACGATTTGCCGGTAATCTCCGCAAGTTCGTCGAAACTCAACCCCTCTACTTCCCGGCTGATAAGCAGAAACCGGTCCTCTTCCGGCAGATTGGCCAGCACTTTTGCCGCCGCATCTCCGGCCTCGAATGCATCAAAGGCCGAAACCGGATCCGCCCTGTCGAAAATGAGAGGAACCGTTCGATCCCTTTCACGTGCCTTTTTCGCCCAGAAGCTCTTCGATGTGTTGAAGGCGATGCGAAATATCCATGTTCCGAGGGAAGAGTCGGCGGCAAATTTTTTCAATGACTGATGGATTTTCACAAACGTCTCCTGCACAATTTCTTCGACCATCTCCCGATCGCTTCCCACGGATCTGTATACTACCCGCCACACAAAGGTCGAATAGTGATCATAAACCCTCCTGAAGGCCTTTTCGTCGCCCCTGGCTGCTTGTTCTATGGTGATACGATCAAGATCGACCATGGGCAGTGCTCCGGACCTTTATATCTCTGTTTCTCATAACTTTAGACCTGTACCGTTAGAAGAATGTTACGGATCAGGGGTTAGTGGAACTTATTGTTCCCTTGGATCCGCCATCTTCCGCGACCTCAAATACCTCATTCTTTTTCCTCGTACTTATGAAAACCGAAGAAAGAGTTCCATCTATCTCCTGCTAAGTTCGAATCGGGCAGCCGGATAATTGCTCAGCACGCTCCCTCAAGCAGATGTCCCGGTGCCAGATAGTTTGTCACATAATCGGCAATAGAGTCCTTGAGACCGGCGCACGCGTAAGAGCATCCGGCAGCCCGGAGTTTGGTGAGATCGGCGCAGGTGTAATACTGGTATTTTTCCCGGATCGTTTCCGGCATGGGCACATAGGCGACCGAGAGCGGCTTATGTGCTGCGGCAAAGAGTGCATCCGCGACATCGTTCCAGGATTGCGCAAAACCGGTACCGACATTGAAAATGCCGTTCACCTCCGGATGATCCATGAAATAAAGGGTGATTTCAAGGGCATCTTTTACATAGATGAAATCCCTTTTCTGTTCACCGTCCGCATAATCGGACCGGTGCGATTTGAAAAGTTGCATCCTGCCCGTGTCGCGTACACCGGGATAGCATTTGTTGATGACGCTTCGCATGTCGCCCTTGTGGTTTTCATTCGGGCCGAATACGTTGAAGTACTTGAGGCCGACGATGTTCTTAAGCCATCCTTTTCGTTTTGCGAGGCAGTCGAAGAGGTGCTTGGAGTAACCGTACATGTTGAGCGGGCGAAGCCGGTACAGCTCTTCCACGTTGTCGGCATAGCCCCGGCTACCATCACCGTAGGTCGCGGCGCTCGACGCATAGATGAGGCGGCAATTCGGCCGCGCTTCCCGCCATGCCGCAATCCGCGCCGTGTAGCGGTAGTTGTTTTCAAGGAGATAGTCCGCATTTTTCTCGGTTGTCGATGAACAGGCGCCGAGGTGAAAGATGGCCTCGATCGAGTCGCCGAAATCGCCCCGTTCGAGCCGGAGAATAAAATCCTGCCGGTCGAGGTAGTCCGAAAACCGGAGCGGAACGAGGTTCTTCCATTTTTCGGATTCCCCGAGGTGGTCTACCGCGAGAATGTCCGTGAAACCTTTCTGGTTCAGCCGCCCGATGAGGGCGCTGCCGATAAATCCCGATCCGCCGGTTACCACGATCATATTCCGTCCCTGCCCTTTCAATTGATTATTAGCTACTACCCAGATGGGGGAACCATTAAAAAATGGTNNTTCCTGCGGAAGGGGGAGGCTATGTCTGCCTTCGGCAGACGCTCTCCCCCTCCCGCAACGCTCACATTAGGGAGAAAGAACAAATACGGCAAAGCAAAACCGTACATGCGTTAAGTCAAAAGATTTAATATCATTCCTGCATCTACGCTTCTACGTTTTTTCTGTTCTTTTCGCAGAGGCCTCGTGGGTCCCCGCCGCAGAGGGCCTGTTATGAAGCACTCCCACCTCGTGCGGGTGACCCGGCTCAGCCATCCAAAAGCATTTGAACTTGCCTTTGCCTTATCTTTTGGATTCCGGCTCGGCCATCCAAAAGCATTTGAACTTTTTCAAAAAAACTACACGAGTAGTAAGGATTAATTTATAAAAAGCCCTCCCGATCCCTTACTGAGGCAGGGTTTTGAAGGTCAGTCCCTTGATGGTGAGAATATCCGAAACCTCTTTTACGACATGCGTTGGCTGTATTTTAAAGCTGTCGATGCCCCCATAACCGTTCGCGGCAATGATCGAGACCAGCCCATTTTCATGGGCGGCCCGGACATCCGCCTCAGAGTCCCCGATATAAATGGTTGCTTCGCCGGATAGCCCCTGATCGGTAATAGCCCGCGCGATCATCGATTGTTTCGTCATTACGGGGCTTCCCGGAAACATGTCTGGGTTGTAAACCGCAGCGAAGAATCCGCGAAGGCCGAATTTATCGAGAATCCGCAGGGTCGGTCGCTGCCGCTTGTTGGAAACGATGGACATCCCGATTGAACGCGCCCTGAGAGTGTCAAGAAGCCAGGTAACGCCGGGCATAAGCTTTGTCGCCGGAAGGTCGCTGGAATCGTAGGCGATTCGGAATGCGTCGATAACCGCCTCAATTTCCCGTGCGCTCATCCGGGGAGCAATGGAGGCAATCGATTCCCGGAGCTGGAGCTGCATGACAAGCGAAACGTCGATGGTCCCTGCCGGAATTCCGACTTTTTCAAACGCGGTTTTTAAACAGGCAATGACATCCCCGAGGGAATCGACCAGAGTCCCGTCGAAATCGAACATGCAGTGATCGATGGTCATGTAACCGATCCCAGCAGGAGCAGGAGTCCGATGAGGGCCGCGGTGCACCAGCTCGGCAGGTCTTTGATAGCGAAGGTGACCGGATCCGAGTGCATGATTCCCCGCGCCGCAAGGAACCAGATGCGCATGAGCCAGTAGACGAAGAGGGGAGCGATCATCCAGAGCCAGAGCGGGTTGGAATAAAGGGCTTTCACCTGTTCGCTTGCCGAAATATACAGCAGAAAGACGAGGATGCCGAGAAGACCGCTCGAAATGCCGGCAATCGGCAGGAGCACGGTATCGGAGGCGCCGTAGCCCCGTCCGCCGAGCCGCTCTCCCGTTTCGGAACCCAGCAGCCTGAGCTCGGTGTAACGTTTGACAAAAGCGAGGCTGAGAAAGAAGAAAAACGAGAATGCGAGGAACCACGGCGAAATCGGGACGTTCACCGCGATGCCGCCGATGATGATCCGGAGCGAATAAAAAAACGAGAGCACGATGACATCCACCATGAGAAGCCGCTTAATTGCCAGGGTGTACGAGAGTGAGAGTGCGGCGTACCCTGCAAGGAGCGCAGCCGGGAGCGGACCCACGAACCGTACCGCAACGGCGAGGCTTGCAGCCAGCATGACTCCGGCCGCGCTCCAGGCGAGCGGGGGGGGCATGGAGCCGGAGGCGATGGGACGGTTTTTCTTGTCCGGGTGGCGGCGGTCGGCCTCGCGGTCGAAAAGATCGTTGATCAGGTAAATCCCCGATGCCGTGAGGCACATGCAGGCAAAGGTAATGAGAAGGGTAGGATATTTCCCGCCGCTCCTGATCTGGTGTGCCATGACGAAGGGCGCGAAGAGGAGGAGGTTTTTTACCCACTGGTGGGGGCGGAGGGCTTTGAGGAAGAGAAAGATCATGGGGTAATTATTTTGTCTCCAGAATTTTCGGATAGATGAATATTCTAATTTCTGTATTAAAATAAATCTGCCGGGCTTATTCCGGATTTGTCTCTTACTTCCCCTTCTCCTGTGGGAGAAGGGGATCGAGGGGTAGAGGTCATTGCGTTCCCAGTTGACCTCTCCCCGGCCTTTGGCCGCCCCTCTCCCACAGGCTATCCGTTACCCATATCCTGA
>PLTF01000105.1 GCA_003164335.1 Fibrobacterota bacterium | reverse complement strand
ACCCCTTCCAGCGGAAGGGGGAGGCTATGTTTGCCGCTGGCAAACGCCTTCCCCCTCCCGCAACGCCCTCTTTCAGGGTAGAAAAAACATGAAGGATTTTGTAGGGGCGACCCGCGGTCGCCCTTTGGTCTGTCGCTGAATTAAAATCATTCGTCATCCTTCCGCCTTCATCCCTCATCCTTGGGCGAATCAAAAACAGAACGGTTATCCCAAGTAACGGCATTTCCACCAATTGGTATAAAACTACTGTTAGTAAGTTTTTCTTCAATTATTTCGATTATTTTGCTAATATCTCCATAAATGCTCTCCATATTTTTAATGGTTAATATGATAAGCTCTTTTAGATCCATGGTATGCTCCTCTTTAATTTGATTCAACTTTGATTAATGACTCTTCAATATAATAAAACTGCCCCTCCACTATCAATATTTCCACTTTACCTGTCGCCCTGTTATTTCTCCCTGTTTCCTGAAATAATAATGATAAATGTATGAATGAATGCTTTCCATCATCCTGTTTCAACCTACCATCCCTGGAGGATCCTATCTATCCCCCAGAAAGTGAGGAATTCAAGCCGGGTTCAGCGAAAAAACGATTGAAATCAATCTTTCGTCTGTTCTTTCAATATCGCCGGAAAGTAAACCACCATGAGCCCCAGGACCGGGACCATATAACGCACGAGAGGCAGCACGATGATACTCATTGACCAGAAGTAGCAGAAAAAGACGGCCCCTGCAAAAACAAGGTACCTGAATTCCGGATATTTCCGATGGATTCGTGAAAAAGAGCAGAGAAGCAGCATCAGGAAAAAGCCCTGAATTATCATGAGCATTTTTTCATTGCGCCCGGTACTCGTGCCGTACCAGCTTCGGGCGGCCTTGATGCCGATCAGCTTTATAATGGCGAATGGCTGTTCTTTTGCCATTCCCGCTGCGGCCCGCATGAATTCAGGAAAATCCAGGCCGGAAAGGGGAGTGAGGCCGATCATCAAGCTTTTCACGTCCGCAGGGACCCACGCCCGGCTGTTGAACTCTGCGGAATTCGGGGCTGCAAAAGTGAGGCCGTCTACTATGCTTGCCGACATCCGGCCATTGCATAGCGGAAGAATCCGGTGGGTTTGCACAGCCAGCCGGGCCTCCCAGGGAAGGATCGCAACCAGGTTCCCGCAAACCAGGAAAAGGCAAAAAAGAAGCCTTGTGCGCAAGGAATGCCGTTTGCCGAGCAGCATCAACACCGCGCAGACGATGCCGGTTCCTATGGCGATAGGGCGTATGAGCATTGCAATCCCCAGGGCAAAACCACCACAGAACAACCATGAGGCCCGGGACTTCCCGGGTTCCCGTCGTGTCCATCCTTTTAAAATCAGGAGAAGGGCGCAGTAAAAGGCGACCATGAACGGCAGTTCAGAGGTAGGCCATTGTATCGTCCAGAGCGTGAGGGGGTAGCAGGCCCATACGCCCGCTGCAGCCATCGCCCGGTTGGAGTCCCACATCGTTTTCGCGAGCAGAAAAATCAGAAGGCAGCCCGATCCGTACATAAGGGCCATTGAAATACGCAGCAACGCCTGCATGTTGACAGCAAAGAATTTCGCAGGCAGCAGGGTCATTGCCAATACTATCGGAAATCCCGGAGTATAGGCGTCGGCGGGTTTTCCGGAGAGCGATATGCCGTGGCCGTTCAGGATATTTTGAGCCACCGGCAGGTAGAATTTTTGATAATCGACATTCTCGGGGCTGTTGAAGGTGTCCTGTGCGATGCCCCAGAACGCCGCTGCAACGCATACGGCAAAGAGGAATAGCAAAACACCCCTTTTTATGTCGGAAGATTTCACCGGGAATGGCTCATTCGCATGTGCGGGTTTCTTTCGGCTCTGCCGGAGCATAGACGCATAAGCAGCGTTTAGAATTTACATTATGAAAATTCCTGAATCAAGCATAATTCTCAATGGCGGAATAGCTGCCCGCCCTTCGACAAGCTCAGGGCGAACGGTCCTCGTGTGTGATTATACTTATGAACTGATTAGTAAAACCCTAGAGTACCACAAAATTCCTGATCAGGAGCGGCAGAAGGATTTCAAGGAAAATGAGAACGATGATGATCCATTCGAGAAGTTCAAGGCGCCTTCCGGCCGCCTTGCCGTGAAGCTGCTGGTAGAAGTCTTCGAGGGTTTCGAGCTTGCGCAGGATGCCGGCATTCCATTCTCCCACGTGGAAACGCTGGGCTGCAAGCCGGTAGACGCGCGCGAGAAATTGGTCGCCCAGGAGTTTCGGGGCATTGCTGACGCGCTCGAACAGGATTGCGCCTTCGAGCTGCATGCGCGAAATCTGCTCGCTGGTCCGGGCCGACCGCCCCGGAAGCCACTTGTTGATCCGCCGGGGCCGCCGGGTCAGCTCGAAGGAGCGGTCGAGCGATGCATCAAGCTGGTAATCCAGGAAACGGAGCTCGAGGAGCTCGACATTGGCAAATTCGAGTACGGCGCGAACGTCCTCGGAGTCACGGTCGAAGATTATCGCCGCATTCCAGTCGATAAGCGCCAGGTCGTTCAGGCCGTAGCTGATTTTACAAGCGAGAGAGTCCGAGGTTTCCTGGTCGCTTAAGGCCTGATGTTCGGCACGCAGGATCTGCGCAAGCCCGGTGCCGGCCAGCTCCGGAAGTTCTCCGGGTGAGCATGACGATTCAAAATCCCTGACTTCGAATATCAGATAATCTTCAACCGGCGCCGCGACCTGGGGAGCATCGACGGCATCGCCGATGCGGCGCATGATGTCTTCGGCCCGGCGGCGCGAATCGCTGCGAAGCGCATTACTCTGCGCCACCGCAATGCTCAACTCCCGCATGGCATCGAGGTCGCCGGTAAATTCAATCGCATACCCGATCGACAGTGCGCCGAAGTCGTAGAAAGTCAGCAGTATCTGCGGGGATACGGCATAGGTTCCGATGGGGAACGGCGAGGCTGTCTGGACGATGGTGAGCGGCGGAGGATTGAATCCGAAATATTCAGGGGCGCGGCGATTACGTATGGAGAGCATTTCGCTGCCGCCGAGGCCGGCGATACGCTCGCGACACTTCGCCAGATCGATTGCAATGCCGATATCATAGGCAAAAAGGAGATGGCAGACTCCCGAGCGAACGACAACTTTTACCGTCACTTTCGCACCTCTTCCTCACTTTTTTCGCAGACTCCCTACCGCTTTAAATTACATCAGGCGGGCCCTTTTTACCGCTAACCCGGATATAGTATTTTGATTGGCAAAACAGTCGGCGGATCTCTATGATACCATCCCTCACCACCACGGAGGACCCATGAAGAGAACACGAGTAGTATTCCCGATTTTGGTTGGCGCATTCCTGTATGTTCCCAACCTTACCGTTGCCGCGCAAAAATTCTATGTAGATTCGACGGATATCAATCTTTCCCACCTCCTGCCCCCGCCGCCGTTGCAGACCGGGCTGCAGACCAAAGCCGAAATCGATGAGATCCTCGGGTTTCAGAGTACCCGGACTAAAGAACAAGCGGAATTTGCGTTTGCGGACCAGACCGTGAGCGTTTTCCGTTTTGCCGACGTCCTGGGTCCCGCTTTTAACAAGGATAGTTGTTCCCTCGCCGACTCTTTTTTCAAGGCTGTCATTAACGATGGAAAGAATATTCTCGAAGCGGGCAAGGAGCACTGGAAAAGGCCGCGGCCCTATATCTGGGATACGCGGGTAGTGCCGTGCGTGGACAAACCTCCGCTTTCGAGTTTCTCCTACCCGAGCGGGCATTCCGCCGCCGGGACCCTTTGTGCGATACTCCTTGCGTGGATGGTGCCCGAAAAGAGCGCCGCCTTGTTCGACCGGGGGTGGACCTTTGCGCGTAACCGGGTGATCGGCGGCGTTCATTACCGCAGCGATATAGAATCAGGAAGAATTGCCGGCACGCTTATTGCCGCAAGGATGTTCGAAAGTGAGGCCTTCCGGAGCGATTTTGCAAAGGCGAAGGCGGAGGTACGGAAGGCGTTGAAATATACTAATTGATAATAGGAGCCGGAATCCAAAGGCAAAGGCAAATTCAAAATCAAAGTCAACATCTGGGCGTTCCGGAGGGCACCCTGAAGGGTGCCCTCCGGCGCGCCTCCGCCGGGCTCTCGGCATAGCCGAGCCGGTATTTCCAGCCCTGCGGCTTCGCCTTGGTCTGGAAACACTGTCGGGGTCGCTATCGCTCTCCCCGACACCCTTTGTCCTCGCTAACGCAACGTCAAAAGATATTAAGGGTTAAAATTGTTGAACCCCTACAGGTTGGGCAACCACATAGGGTTGCCCCTNNTGTTTTTTCTACCCTAAAAGAGAGCGTTGCGGGAGGGGGAGGGCGTTTGCCTTCAGGCAAACATCGCCTCAAGGTTTGGACTTTGTTGCTTTTATAACACCTCTCACTTCAGGAGAGGTCCGGCCGCTTTGGGCCGGGGTGAGGTAAGGGGTGTGGCTGAAGACGTGCTTTTGCGGCTTCAGCCCAGGGGGAACCATTTTTTAATGGTTCCCCCCTCAAAGGCATTTGATTTAAGCCCGGTTCCCCCACCAAAAGCTTGTATCATCACCCCCCCATCCGTATCTCTTCCCAAATCTTATTGTATAATTCCAGGTTTACTCCTAGGTCATCTTTAAATTCACACTTCTTCAAGTCCGAAAGGTCATAGTTCGGCTTCCGCTTTATATACGCCCTCGCCGCCGCATTGATACACGGGTAGCCGAGGTAGTCGACGATCCGGGCGAAGACCTCCGGGGAGTGGATATAGTTGATGAAGGCATAGGCCGCATCCTTGTCGGGCGCGTTTTTCAGGATGACGAGGTTGTCCATGTACATGGGCCCGCCCTCGCGCGGGATGAAGAAGTCGACCTCGTCGCGCCGGGCGGAGTCGTACTCCCGGAAAACGTTTTCGGCATAGCCCTGCACGACCCAGAACTCTCCCGATGCAAACCCCTTGGCGAACGACTCGGCGTCGAACTTGACGATATTCTTCTTCCAGCCGAGGATGACCGCCTTTGCCTTCGCGAGCTCGGCAGTGTCGGTGGTGTTGACCGAGTAGCCGAGGTACTTGAGCGCCGCACCGATAACCTCGCGCATGTCGTCGAGCATGGTCATCCGGTCGGCGAGGTCGGTACGGTTGAAGACCGACCAGCTGCGGTCGCAGCTCCCCGCCAGCTTCTTATTGACTGCGATGCCGCTTGCGCCCATCATGTACGGGACCGAAAACTGGTTTCCCTGATCGAAAGTAATGCGGCGCAGCACCGCGGTGTCGATATTCGCGAAATTCGGCAGCCGTGACTTGTCGATGGGCGCGAGCATGCCCTCATGGATCATGATGGAGACGAAGTCGCCCGAGGGCACCACGATGTCGTAGCCGCGGGCGCCGCTCTTGAGCTTGGCGAACATGTCCTCGTTTGACGGATACACGTCGTAGACGAGATCGATGTTGAACTTCTTCCTGAAGTCGTCGAGCACATCGGGAGGCATGTAGTAGGTCCAGTTGTAAACATAGAGCTTCTGGCGCCGGGCAGTGCCGCAGAGGCAGAGCAGGGCGCAGAGGAGTGCGACGAGGACAGTGGCAATCCGGCGGGCGGTTTTTTTCATGGTGGCTATCTCTGGTAAAGGTACCGGTAAGCGCCCCGGCCCAGGAAGGCGAGGGTGACCGAGGCGGCGAGGAGCATGACGGAAAGGGCATTAATGACCGGCGATACGCCGAAGCGTATCATGGAGTAGATCTGCAGCGGCAGCGTGGTCGACCCGGGCCCGGCCACGAAGAAAGTGATGACGAAGTCCTCGAGGGAGAGGGTTACTGCAATGAGGAAAGCGGCGACGATGCCGGGCATCGAGATCGGGAGCACGACCTTCACGAGCGCGTCCCACTCGCGTGCGCCAAGGTCATAGGCCGCTTCGACCACCGAGTAGTCGAACTCGTCGAGCCGCGAGGAGACGATGAGCACCACGAAGGGCAGGTTGAAGGTGACATGCGCGATGAATATCGTCAGGAGCGAGAGCGGCAGGCCGATTGCGGCAAACAGGATGAGCAGCGAGACGCCCATGATAATCTCTGGAAGGATGAGCGGGAGGAACGACGCGATGCTGATATAGCGCTTGAAGCGAAAGTTGTACCAGTAGATTCCGATGGCGCCGAGCGTGCCGAGCGCGGTGGCGGTAATTGCGGAGGAGAGGGCGATGATGACGCTGTTGCCGAGTGCGTGCCAGAGGTCGCGGGAGTGGAAGAGCAGTTCGGCATACCAGCGGAGCGAAAAGCCGCTCCATGCCATGGTCCGGGAGCTGTTGAACGAAAAGAATACCAGCACGAGGAGCGGCGCATAGAAGAAGGCGACGGTAACCGTAAAGGCGAAAAACGAGAGGCGGCTCTTCGATCGGTTCATCTACCCCTCCCGGATGGCTTCGCCGGTGCTGCGGTTGAACCGCATGAAAGCCAGCACGCTCAAGGTGGTGAGCACGGTCAGCGCCGCCGCGATGGCCGAAGCGAGGGGCCAGTTCCGGGATACGGTCAGTTCGCGGGCGATGACGGTGCCGAGCATGTAGGAGTCGCGACCGCCAACGAGCTGGGGAACCGCATACTGTCCGAATGCCGGGATAAAGGTGAAGAGTACCGCGGTCGTGATTCCGGCCCTGATATTTGGAATGAGCACCCGGAATAGTGCCTGGGACTTCGTGGCCCCGAGATCGCGCGCCGCCTCAAGGAGCGAAAAATCGAACTTCTCGATTGCCGAATAGAGCGGCAGTACGGCATAGGGCAGATAGGTATACATGAGCACGATGACGACCGCATACTTGTTATAAAGAAAGTGCGCATAGGCAGGGACAAGGCCGGTTCGCAGCAGGAGCGAATTGAGGAACCCGTTATTGCCGAGGATGGCGATCCATGCGTAAATACGGATGAGGAAGTTGGTCCAGAACGGGATGATGACGAGCATGAGAAGCGTGTTCCGGTGGCTGCTGCAGGCGATGTAGTAGGCGGCAGGGAGGGCAAGCCCCAGGGTAATGACGGTGGCGGTTGCCGCGAGGCAGAAGGTCGTGAAGGCGGTATGCAGGAGGGAGGCGTTGAAAAGTTCACGGTACGCTTCGAACGAGAAGCGGAGCACGACGCCGCCGTAAAGCCCCCTGGCAAGAAAGCTGTAAACGCCGATGACGGTGATCGGCAGGACGAAGAACAGGGTGATCCAGATCCCGAGGGGAAAGGCGTAGAGCGCACCGACGTTCTTCCTCACTGCTTTACCTCCACGACATAGGCATCGCCGGCCTGCCAGCCGAGGTAGACCGTATCGCGCCAGGCAATGGCGCTGTCGCCGCCGCGGGGCAGGTTGCCGTGCTGCCGGAAGACCCGGAACGTGGTTCCGCCGGCCTTGATAAAAAATTTGGTCAGGAAGCCGGTATAGATGATTTCTTCAACGACACCCTGGAAACAGTTGCCGCCATTGCCCGGGAGGTCCTGCTTTTCGCGCGAAGCGACCAGCTTCTCCGGGCGGATGGTGAACGTTACGGTGTTGCCCGGCGCGAGCGCCTTTGCGGATTGAACCGCCACCGGGCCCAGGCCGGGAACGTTCACTTCGGCAGCGCCGCCGCCGGTGCGGACGACGGTGCCAACGAGGATAGTGGTCTCGCCGATGAACCGCGCGACGAAGAGGTCGGCCGGGCTCTCGTAGATCTCCTGCGGGGTGCCGACCTGGAGCACGGCGCCCTCGTTCATCACCGCAACGCGGTCGGATATGCTGATTGCCTCCTGCTGGTCGTGCGTCACGTAAATAAAGGTAATGCCCACGGAATCGTGGATGGAGTCAAGCTCGATGAGCATGTGCTGCCGGAGCTTGGCATCGAGCGCGGCCAGGGGTTCATCGAGCAGGAGCACCGCAGGTTCGTTGATGAGCGCCCGCGCAATCGCCACGCGCTGCTTCTGCCCGCCGGAAAGCTGGGCAGGGAATTTGTCGCGGTGTTCTTCGAGACGGACCATGGACAGGTACCGGGCCACTTCGTCGCGGATGAAGCCGGACGGTTTCTTCCTGAGTCGCAGGGGGAAAGCGACATTCTCGAATACCGACAGGTGGGGAAAGAGCGCATAGCTCTGGAAAACAGTATTGACATGGCGCTCGTTCGCGGGGAGCGCCAGGATGCTGGAATCGTCGAGGAGGATGTCGCCGGCGCCGGGATCGTCGAATCCGGCGATGAGCCGCAAGAGGGTGGTTTTCCCGCAGCCGGAAGGTCCGAGCAGGGAGAAAAATTCCCCCTTTTGGATGGAGAGGCTTACGTCTTTCAGCGCTTGATAGGTACCAAAGGATTTACTTATTGCCCGCAGATCGACCCGACACCCTTTCAAAGCCTCTCCTCTGCACAAGGTCCGGCAACGGTGGATTGGTAAAATACATCGTATCGGAGGCAATCCCGGTTGTCGGGTACGCATCCATTCTGCGGTAGAGCAGCCAGTACCACCCCGAGGGACCGGCATACGGGCATACTTTTTTCAGGGCGTATTCATGACCGTATATATCCTTTATTCCCTTTGAAAATTCCGGCGGTTCCCCGATGATATGCCGGATGAACCACAGGGGCGGTGTTGCGCTGCCATACCGGTCCAGGAAAAGCACCTCTTTTCCGGGCGGGAGATATGGTTTGTAAAAGTCGATGACTTTGCCGTTTCGCACCGGATTATCGCTGGCAATGGTGATGGGGTTCCTGTTGGAGTTTTCTCCGATAAACCGGATTGCCTCCCGATAGCCGCCGCGGCCGTATTCCAGAAGCCGCGCGGTCTGAAATCCGTTTCCGGCCAGGAAGACGAGCAGGAACAACGCTGTCGCGATCATGCCGGCCGTCTTTCTGCGGGAGAGTTCGGCCAGAAGGCAGCTGAGGGCGATATACGCGAAGAAGATATTGATCAGGAAATAGCGGACGAACAGAACCTCGGGTTTATGGATGAGCAAGGCCGTGGCGGGCGCCGCGAGGACAACAATGAAAAGGAAGAACCATTCGCTCCTGCCCTTTCTCCACATCAGGAATAAGGCATTCACCACCAGTGCAAGCGTAATAGCGCCCCAGAGCGTGGTGAGCGGGGAAACGATCTGGCCCTCGCCGCCCAGGTAGGAGATCGACTCGGCGAGGACAGCGGTCAAATCGTAGGGAGGACCGCCGACGATTTTAAAGCGGCGTACCACCAGCAGGCAGAAAAAAAGGAGAGCGATTGCCGGAACGCCGAAACTTGCAAGCCAGTTCCGCATGATCGATGTCCACCGTTCATGTTTCCTGAAGCCTGCGTACGGGAGCCAGACGACCGCGGCAACCATGACGAACATGAAGGTCAAGTGCGAGAGAATCCCGAGCCCCATGCAGATCCAGAGCAGGATTCGCCACCGGAGGGCGGCACTGTCGAGACAACGCTCCAACAGGTAATAGGTTGCAATGGAGAAAAAGATTACCAGCGAATAGCCGCGTGCTTCGGAAGAGAAATTGATCAGCAGATAGGATGACGCGGCCAGGATGGTCGCGATGCATGCCTCAATCCTGCCCGCCTTCCGGGTAGCGAGCCACACGAGCGGAATGGTCAGCACTCCGGCAACAAGGGAGGGGAGCCGGTAGAGGTACCAATGTCCGGTATTGCCGATTACGAACATGAAAAGCGAATTGAGGCAGTGGTTGTTGTCGCTGGTAAACCTGGTAAAAATTTCGAGCGGGGATTTGAGGGGAGCGAGCCTGAAGTAGGTCCAGATCTCATCGAGCCAGAAATCCGAAAATATTCCGAGGGTGCGCGCGACAATCCCAAGGATTACGATGGGCACCAGAAGGTACAGGAAGACTTGCGGGGCATGGCGTTTAAAATCAGGATTTTCTGAGATCATTGGTTCTCCCCGTATGCCCATAGAGACTAAACCGATAATCAGATATGAGAAAATATAGTTATTTTGAAACCGGCAACCAAACCATATTGAACGTTCTCCAGGAAAAATGATTACAAAAAAGCCGAATAGACTACGGCGAAGGAGCGCATTTCGTATTTTATGCGCGAGTTCTGCCGGGGGGGCTTGAGGGCTGCTATTGACCCTTATGCCGCCTATATCTTATTTTCTATAAACTTTTCTACTTACTTGCACCGGAATGGATTTAACCGCATGAAAACAATCGTAGTCAACTCAAAATCCATCGAGCGGAAGTGGTTCGTGGTGGATGCGAGCGGCCAGATGCTCGGCAGACTCGCCTCAAAAGTGGCGACAATCCTCATCGGCAAGGGCAAGGTCGCCTTTTCGCCGAACCAGGATCATGGCGATTATGTGATCATCATCAACGCCGACAAGGCCCAGCTTTCGGGAACCAAGTCCGAGACTAAGACCTACTTCCGGCACTCCGGCTATCCGGGAGGCGAGAAGTTCCGCTCGTTCAAGGAGCAGATGGAGCTCGATTCGACGAAGGTCATCATGCATGCCGTTCACGGCATGGTGTCGAAGGGTCCCCTCGGCAGGAGCATCCTCGGCAAATTACATATCTATAAGAACGCCGAGCACCCGCATGAGGCGCAGAAGCCCATGCCTATTGCTTTATAAGTTACCTTTTTAAAGGAGCGGTGCATTTGGAGAACAGATATACGGCTATCGGAAAGCGTAAAAATGCGATAGCGCGCGTCATACTGCAGCCGGGCAAGGGCGAGCGTACGGTAAACGGACGGCAGATCGCCGAATTCCTGCGAAGCGACGTGCTGGTCATGAACGTTGAACGTCCGTTTGTGCTTATTACCGGCGGAGAAACCTTCGACGTCATTGCCGAGGTTCGCGGAGGCGGCCTGTCGGGCCAGTCGGGCGCTCTAAGGCTCGGGATCTCCCGTGCTCTCGCGCTAATGAGCGAAGCCAACCGGAAGCTCTTGCGCAAGAACGGCCTTCTTACCCGCGACTCCCGAATCGTTGAGCGCAAGAAGTACGGCCAGGCCGGTGCTCGCCGTCGTTTCCAGTTTTCGAAGCGTTAAACTTTTTTTCAGGTATTTCCAATCCCGCACACGGAGCGAGCAGAGGGCGGGGTGCCCTCCGGGTTTTTCGCCGGATGGTCATCTCTCTGCAGTGATGCCCGTGGAAGCATAACCCATTAAAGGAGATGTCATGAGTTCATTGACCCTGCAGGATCTTCTGGAAGCCGGATCACATTTCGGCCACCAGACCAAACGCTGGAACCCGAGGATGAAGCGTTTCATCCTCTGCCCCCGTAACGGCATCTATATCCTCGATCTTAACAAGACGCTTGTGTGCATGGAAAAGTTCCTTGCACAGGTCAACAAGGCGGTCGTTGCCGGCGGCAAGGTACTCTTCGTGGGTACCAAGAAACAGGTGAAGGACTGTCTGCGGGAAGAGGCGACCCGCTGCGGCATGCCCTATGTCACCGAACGATGGCTGGGCGGCATGCTCACCAATTTTGCCACCATAAGGGCCAGCGTCACCAAGCTCGAAAAGATCGAATCCATGGAGGCCGACGGCACCTTTGCGGCTCTTACCAAAAAAGAACGCCAGCTCCTCCTGAAGCGTAAGGAAAAGCTCATAACCGCCCTGAGCGGCATCCGGCATCTCAAGAAACTCCCGGCGATCATCTTCGTGGTCGATACCATCAAGGAACACATCTCGATCACCGAGGGTCGCCGTCTTCGCATACCCATCGGTGCCATTGTGGATACCAACTGCAACCCCGATCTCATCGATTTTCCGATCCCGGCCAATGACGATGCGCTGAAATCGGTGCAGCTCATTACCAAGGCGGTTGCCGATGAAATCGTCTCGGTGTCCCAGGCTGTCACACCCGAAGAGATGAAGTCGGGTACCGCCGCGGAATCAGCGACAGGTGCGGTCCCGGTCGAGGGCGAAGAGGTTGAACAGGAGGTTCCCGGAATCGTCGACGAAACCGCTGCCGGCGATGCCAAAACCAAGCACCATCGGGTTGTTCATAAGAAGGTGGTTCGATTTAACGAAGAGGTTTGACCTCTGCGCCGGGAGCCTTCGCCGGAGGGCGGGCCCTCCCCCGAAGGCTTCCTGCATGAACCTTCCGACCGGGTCGTTCCAGACGATCCGGTCCTTCAGCCGAAAAGTAACCAATCCAATTTTTCCGCCAGCAACAGGAGTTTATCATGGAAATAACCGCCGCACAGGTAAAAGATCTCCGGGAGAAAACCGGCCTTGGAATGATGATTTGCAAACAGGCACTCACCGAATCCAAGGGCGACATGACCCTTGCCATCGAGAATCTGCGCAAGCAGGGGCAGATGACTGCTGCGAAACGGGCAGGCAAGGCAGCGAAGCAGGGAATCGTCGCCATTGTATCCGATGCCTCGACCACCATAGTCTACGAGGTTAATTCCGAAACCGATTTCGTCGCCCGCAACGAGGACTTCTCCTCGTTTGTCACCGCGCTCGGCAAGCTCCTGCTGGCAAAGAAGCCGGCTACCATCGAGGAGGCGCGCAGCCTCACGCTTCCCGAGTGGGGAACCACCGTCGAAGCCCGCGTTACCGACCTCATCGGCAAAATCGGTGAGAACCTTGGCTTCCGCCGCTACCGCAAGATGGATGCCGATACTGCTTGCGAGCGTATCGTTACCTATCTCCACGGCCAGGGAAAAATCGGGGTCGCGGTGAAGCTCAGCGTTGATCCTGCAGCCGCGCTTGCCGGCGAACCGGTATCGCTGCTTGGCAAAGACCTTGCCATGCAGGTCGCCGCGGCGAATCCGATGGCCGCCAATCGCGAAAGTATTCCGGCCGCGACCATCGAAAAGGAGAAGGAAATTTACTTCACCCAGGCGCAGACCTCGGGCAAGCCGGAGAAAATCTGGGACAAGATCGTCGAAGGAAAACTGGTGAAATTTTACCAGGAAACCGTACTCACCGAGCAGGGCTTTATCCGCGATCCCGAGAAGCCGGTATCCGACCGGATAGCATTGGCTGAAAAGGAGTGCGGCGCGACAATCAAGGTGCTCTCGTTCATCAGACTCGAGCTCGGCGCGGAAGAGTAGGCCGGTGGAAGCCCGAACCCCAGCCTACCGGCGGATACTGCTCAAGCTCTCGGGCGAGGCGCTTGGGGGAGAGGCAGGGCGCGTCCTCGACATTGCTACCTGCAGGACCATCGCCGCGGAGATCGCCGAAGCGCAGGCAATGGGCGTGCAGATCGGCATCGTCATCGGCGGCGGCAATATCATGCGCGGCGCATCGGTCGGTGAAATTCCTCGTGTAACGGCCGATTCCATGGGCATGCTGGCGACCGTGATCAATTCGCTGGCCCTGAATGAGTTTATCAAGGAGACGGGTTGCCGCAGCCGCGTGCTCACGGCGGTCGGCATCGAGGGAGCCGGGGAGTACTTCACCGGCATGCAGGCGCGGGAGTATCTGGAACGAGGCGAAATCGTAATCATAGCCGGCGGAACCGGCAATCCCTTTTTCACGACCGATACCGCAGCCGCACTTCGTGCCGCAGAAATTGGCGCCGAGGTGCTGTTCAAGGCAACCAAGGTCGACGGTATCTACGACAGCGACCCGATGAAAAATCCGCAGGCGGTGAAATTCTCCCGGCTTTCCCCCGGAGATGCGCTCGCGCGTAAACTCGGCATCATGGATGCCACGGCATTTTCTTTCTGTATGGAAAACAAAATTCCCATCATCGTCTTCAAGCTTGCGGAAAAGGGCAATCTGGGCAGGTGCCTGAGAGGCGAGCAGGTGGGATCAATCATTACCGCAGGAGGCGCATGATGAATGCATTCCAGGCTGTTCATTCCGAAACCGGCCAGCGCATGCAGAAGACCCTGGACACCCTTAAGAAGGACCTTTCCCGCATCCGTACCGGCAGGGCGAGTCCCGCCCTTCTCGACGGCCTGACGGTAGACTACTACGGCTCGCCGATGGCGATCAACCAGGTGGCGAACATCTCGGTCCCTGACCCGCGGATGATCGTGGTCCAGCCCTGGGAGAAGAGCATGCTCAGTCCCATCGAAAAGGCCATCCAGGTGGCGGGGCTCGGGCTCAATCCGCAGAGCGACGGCAACATGCTGCGCCTGCCGATCCCTCCGCTTTCCGAGGAGCGCCGCGCGGAGCTGTTCAAGAACTGCAAAAAAACCGGGGAGGAGTGCAAGGTCGCAATCCGCAACGTCCGCCGCGATGCCAACGAGAAGCTGAAGAAATCCGAGAAAGACAAGGAAATGACGCAGGACGAGGGGAAAAAGGCGGGGGAGGAGATCCAGAAGTTGACCGATGGGTTTATCAAGAAGGTCGATGAGATACTGGTGGCGAAGGAAAAAGAGATAATGGAAGGGTGATTATACTAGTTTCCTGCCTTTGATGTTGGGGCGACTTGTCAGTCGCCCTTCTTCGTAGTAAAAAAGCGTACTATACAAATTCAAAATCGTTACTGCCCATGTGGGGGAACCATAATAAAATGGTTCCCCGTGCGCCCATGC
>PLTF01000029.1 GCA_003164335.1 Fibrobacterota bacterium | reverse complement strand
TTCGATGAAAGCAAATCTTCCGATCATACTCGGGCAACCTATGCCCTCGGCTTCTATCAAAAGCTCTTCGCTATCGAGATGGAAGCAAAATCGGTTGCTATGCCGCCAGGAGATCGTTTCAAACTGCGCCAGGAAAAAGCAGCGCCGATTACCGCAGATTTTAAACTATGGCTGGATACCGAGATTCGGAACGTCCAACCGAAAAGTCCCATCGGTAAGGCAATCCTTTACTGTCTGAACCGGTGGCATGAACTGACCCGATTTCTCGAAGACGGCAGGATCGAAGTAAGCAATAACCTTGTCGAAAATTGCATCCGGCCCCTCGCCATCGGCAGAAAAAACTGGATGTTCGCCGGAAGCCCTGAAGCCGCTCGCAGAGCGGGAGTCATTCTCACCGTCATTGGAACGTGCAAGCTCCTCGGCATTAATTCTTTCCAGTATCTGTCGCATGTTCTCTCGGAGATGCCCAAGCGATTGGATCGCGACATCGATGACCTGCTGCCGTGGAACTGGAATCCCCAGCTATAATATTATTCCCGCAAATTGGGTAGGCAATACACCGTTGGCAGGGGGCTTACGAGGAATCCGCGCAACCGGGGCCCATCGGGCATAAAAGCGCATGCCCTTCAGGGCATTGGCGCTTTGTAATTTGTTTTGACTTAAAACCCCCGGGGGCAGGGGGTTTTCCATAATACTGAGAGTTTACATAAAGGCGTTATGCCGACACCCGTGGAGGCGCGATGCGCCAAGGGTGTACCTCTGCATCACGCTGAAGGCCCAAGCGCTTAAAGCCTATTGTGCAAAAGCGATCCCGCCATGGATGAACGGGCACCCTGCGTGCGGAAGCCGAAATGGTTATGGAAGAAAAGTCTATGGCTTAGAAAACGCACCCTCCCGGCGCTCCTCAGATTCTATTGGGTTGCTTCTCTCGTGTAGCTCCATGTGCCGCTTCCGGTTATGATTTCAGATCCCTGGGTGGCGGACTCTGTCCAAGTCCCGCTTGCCGTACCGGAAGGGAGGAATTTTCCCGAGTGGATCATCAAAATTGAATAGTCGGCGCCTGAGGAGGAGTCCGTCCATGTACCGTTTCCAGATCCGTCTATGCTCCCGGCACCGTTCACCTCAATGTCTTGGATCACTAAGCCTTTGATCAATAGGGAATTCATCTGCGAATAGATATATGTCTCGTCTCCATTTTGGCCTGAAATCACTTCGGTTCCGGTATCGGTGCCAATCCATCCGCCGTCGAATTTTCCGCTGGTATCATTCGTTTTTACTAACGCACCGACCGCCTTAATCACATTCGTATCACACTCAAGCTCGATATGCGTAAGCGGGAAGGACATGGTAGCGGGACCGGGCAGGCTGGGTGCTGAAAGACTTTTTATGTCGACAACCCCGTCATTCAGGGCACCTTGGAAAATCAGACCGTTTGAAAATAGGGGTCCCAGGGAGTTATCGATGCCGGCGACCCTGATGAATTGAGTTTCCGGATGAGCCGCGAGGAGCTGCGGTATCAGCGCGGTAACGCCTATTTGCAGGCTGGTCACATAACCGCCATTGCAAATGTCCTCGAAGGTCATGTCTGCAGAGGGGAAAGCGCTTCCCTCTCCGCACAGTAAGAGGACGGTCGATACCCAGGGAACGATGTCCCCCTGAGCCATGGATGCCGCGGGCGTCCCCGAAATGGGCGAGCCCTCCAAAATAATATTGTTGATCTTCAGAGTGGACTGGACTGCTCCCGTCATCACGGTCAGGCCGCCGTAGCTGTGCGCCTCGATGTCGAGCTGTGAAAGTCCGGCAGTTTTGAGCGTGTTGAGAAAATTGGCGAAGCTCGACCCGGTAGCGTCCATGGCCTGAGTCCAGTCGTAGTTGAATCCAAGAACCTGTTTGTACCCTCCCGCAGCCATGATATCTGCAGCACAAGGATAGGCCGAGTTCACGTTACTGAATATCCCATGGACCAGAAGCAGGGTTTTTTTTGTTTTGTCGAAACCCTGCGGATACTGGACCCAGCCCGAGCCGTTCCAGATTTCAGGAGTTAACGGCACTGCTGCGCCGGGGACCATATTCACCATACCCAGGACCATGCTCTGCGCATGGGCAATACGTGCTGCCTGAACCTGGAAGATTGCAGTTACGCTGCCGGAAAGGGTTTCTAACGCGCCGGAAATGCCGGCGAAATTGTGATTCCCTGAGGAATCGATGATATCGATCACAGGAACGGAACCGGTTAAATTTGTTACGGTACCGGCGCCGTAATTTATGGTAAAGTCGGCTTCTCCCGAACCCGACGCCGTTGCAAGCGCGCTCAATTTGTGGGCGCTTTGGGAACCGCTATCGGGACCGAATGAAATTTTCAAACAAGTGCCGACGCCCTGGATGACTCCGCCGGCAGGTTGTTGCGGCATCGATGAGAGAAGAGAGAGCGTTGCCATCGTATCGGCGGTGAAAAAACCGGCAGGAATGGTGACACCGCTGCCGCCGGGGAGGGTAATGGTTCCGCCTGACGTGGCGGAAATGCTCAGCGAGGAGGTCTCAATTGCAGCGGGTCCGGTTTTCGAAGAAGCGGTAGGGCTATTCTTTGAACATACTATGAATAAAAAACTCAAGAGGGCAATGGTCGCAGCGGTAAAGCAAACTATTTTCTTCTTCGTAAGAAGCCTCCCATGGTTCAGCATGGACCATCATATAAGCCCCTAAATGAATAAGGTGAATATAGATGCACCGGGCTTGTTATAGCAATATCAAAATTGCGTTCGCCTCAGCATGGAAAACCAGAACCATTGTACTGCAATGAAGCCATGCCTGCTTGGAAAGGCTTAAGGTAAATTCTGAAAAAGCATACGATGTCAAGCCGAAATAAGAAGCGGACTGATCAAAAGCAATTTAATGCGAGACGGAAACTGCCCGAACCTAAGCCACGCATTTTTTTTAAACTGAGGAAGCCCTTGAGGGCTACACGGGAAGGGCGGGGCTGGGTGATCTTAGGCGCTGACCCTGTCAGGGGATGCCGATCGCGGGCTTGTCCCGAGGTGGCACTGCCCCTGCCAGGAAGCAGCGCCTAATAAGCCGTTGCATTGGCGCGGAGTGCGCGAGCCGCCCCCCGTGTGACCCCTTCATGGCGCATCGCCTGAAGGACCAGGCATTCAAGGGCAAGGCGAAGTCCACGCAGCGCCCCCTCCATAGCGTTCTTTTCCCGTGGCTCCGGGGTAGCGAGGAATCCGCGCAACCGGGGCCCATCGGGCATAAAAGCGCATGCTCTTTAGGGCATTGGCGTTTTGTAACTTGTTTTGACGTGAAAACCCCTGGGGGCAGGGGGATCTCCGTAATACTGGGAGTTTACATAAAGGCGTTATGCCGACACCTGCAGAGGCCCGTCAGGGCCGAGGGTGTGCCGCTGCACGATGCAGAAGGCTTTCCGCATAACGGCGTTTATGTAAAAGGCTCCCGCCATGGACGGCGGAAGGCGGCCACAGGCTACCGTCCTTAGGACTGTTCCGGCGTCCAGGTGCGGCGGCTGCGCAGGCATGCGGTGCCGTCCGCGCCGGGAGGATCGAGGTCGAGAAGAGCCCTGCGCCGGCGCGGGCTGGGTCGGGGTCGAGGGGTCGGGGCAGGGATCCTTAGAGAGTTCGCCAGTTCCTTTTTGGTGACTTGGAATGCAAATTCCCCTCATAATGGTCAATCCTCTTTAAAATTATTGTAAAATGACCGGCAGGCTTAAAATTTTACAGATTAAAAATTCTTTCATGAATTGGCGGAAATTAATTTGATTCCTTGCTGCATTTCAAAATAGGAGAGAAAACTGACTCAGGCAATCCAATTAGGAATGAAAACCGTATGGGAAATTACCGCCGAAAACGAAGCTGAATTTGATAGGATTTTAGTGGTGCTGAAGCCAGTCTTTAACATCCCTTATACCGATAGGAGTTGCTTTAGCTTTGTCATTGAAGCTAAAGACATCAAAATAATAAGTGCTATTTTTGAAAAATTGAAGCCGCCAATAAATCTTAAAGTTTTCTTCCGATAAATTGCAAACAATCCGGATCGCAATCAGAGACCAGAAAGCCCCACCAAAGGTTAACCTTTACAATTTCCTTTCCATCGCCTATTTTATCTATCCGGATTTTCGGGCATAGCGAGGCCGGTTGCCTTAAGCCTTTTTAAGGCAGATACCGGCGAAACCGTAGTAGAAAGGACCTCCCATGTACCTCGGCGGCAGCAAAAGCCTCGGCAGCGGTTTTCGCATCGGCGCTTACACGCGGGTAAGCGGCGGCAGCTCGGACGGCACGACCGCTGCGGAGCGGCGGGCAGAAGAGCGCGAGGCGTTCGAGAGCGAGATGCTTACTCGGTTCGAAACGGCGGTCAGCGATCACATGCTTTCGCTGGGCTATGCCATGCCGATCGAAGAGTATGCTGAGCAGGATTTGCCGGCAATTGCCGCAATCAGGGAGCCGGTAAAGAATTTCCTTTTGCAGTACAAGCTCGCCGTCGATGGCAAATCCCTGACGCCAAAGCGGAAAGACGCGCTTCTCGAAGATATCTATGCAATTGAAGGAGCGGTAAAGGGGATCAGCCCGGTCCATCCCATAAAGGGCATGCTCGATCAATACAACGCGCGATCGGAAAAAATTAAGATCAACTTCTGTTCCTTCGGATGGCTCATCATGCTTCTTTCCATTATCGCCTTTTTTGTTCTGGCGACATTGGATACGGATAAGCAAGGCCCGGAAGTAAGCGTAGCCTTCGCCGGGATTGCGGCGGGCTTTATACTGATGATCGTCCGCCATTCGCAGAAAAGAAGTTTCAAGAAGAAGGCAAAGCTGGAAAAAGAAACTCTGCTCGGCGAGATAAAGAAGAAGGCGATCCTTTGCACGCTTTATTAAAGTGGATGCCAGGGTCGGCCCTCCTTTTTTGTTTTCAGCATGCCCCTGTTTTGTAATAGAAGCTTTCCGGAATATCTTGCCCTAACACAGCGGCAATAGAAAGCATACCATTGTCCAGCAGCTTATAATTGCTGCATTTATCAATAATCACTTATTAACCGCAGTCAGGAGAAAAAACCATGTCATTTGGTATCTACCTCGCAGGATATACCATCCTCATGGATTTGGGTCGGCGTGATCTGTTTAATCGGCATGGCTATCGTGCATGGCGTTACGGCAACCCGGCAGAAGGATCTGCCTTCCAAGACCTGAGGGCTTTACAGATGTCTAACTTCCGGCTTGGTCGGAAGCCGATGGCCGATTGAGGCTGGATTCCAAAAAAAAGGCCCGGCCGCAAATTAACGCGGGGCAGGCCTTTTTCTGAACATTGAATACCTACTGAATTACTTCGCTTCAGGAGCTGCCGGTGCTGCTTCTTCTTTTTTGGCTTTCACTGCCTTCGTTTGTGGAATAGCCTTTTCCATAATCTTGGTGGCAACCATTTTGCCATCTTCCACTTTGTACGATGCACTTACTTTAACACCTGATGCGAGATCGGCGAGGGCAACGACTTTGCCTTTTGAATCCTTAATGACGGTTTTCTCGGTAGTGGTAAGAGTATCTTCCGATTTCTTGCCCTTAACCGTCTTTTCAATAATAACGCTGCTAGCGATTGCATCAACGGACAAAACGGTGCCCGTGACTGACTTGGTCACTTCGGCCTTCTTTGCCTTGGGTGCCGGAGCGGCCTTCTCGGTTGCTGCAGGAGCTGCTGTGGTGGCGGCATCCTGCGCAACGGCAAAGCTGCAGGCAACAAGACCGGCGACAAGGGCCTGGTAAAGCTTCATACAAACCTCCTGGAAAATGATAGAGTAAAACGATGATAAGCCATACGGGCTTTTCTTTGTGCCTTGGTATTAACACAATAACCATGCCATTTGGATAATCGAGATGACATAATACGATTTTCAATATTAATTGAAATTGGATGAAATAACGGCAGCATAAATATAATGGATTTTTTTAGCATGGGGTAAAAGGAGCGCGGGACGACCATATGGTTACAATCTTCGACCAAAACGTCACTTTTCTATGCACAGGCTACCGGCAAGGGCCCTTATTACGTCGTACCAAACGTTCAGAGACTTGTGGGAAATCAAAAGCAAAATGAAAGAAATGGTACTTTAACTTACCGCCCAACTGGCAGTAAAGCCTTTGCATTGCTTGGCTTAATTGAAATACCCGTAGCCTTGAACGCATTGCTTTTTTCCCCTTGAGCATTTTTATCCACTTTCCACGCTTCTCTTTACCTGCCCCCTGGCCAATGCCTATTTTATCTGAATTACAAAACCATCAA
This sequence comes from Fibrobacterota bacterium, assembly GCA_003164335.1. GTDB lineage: Bacteria > Fibrobacterota > Chitinivibrionia > Chitinivibrionales > Chitinispirillaceae > BOG-1184. Next base: position 53,900 of record PLTF01000029.1, on the reverse strand, counting down.
AATCCGGACATCGATGACGACACTGACCCTAAAGTCTTCCCACAAGCAGATTCTCTCGTACTACGCCCAGCTCCATAAGTTCAAGGAGCTGAACGTGGCTAACGAAGGCGGGCTGGCTCCGCTGTTTGCCGAACTCCTCAAGCACTGCGCCCGGCAGTGCGAGTGGAACCTTATCGAGCAATACCCCCTTGAAGCGCAACGGAAAAAACCTGCGTGCCGATGGCGGCCTGATCGACAAGTTCAACCTCCTTCACGGCATCTGGGATGCAAAGGACGGTACCGACGATCTGGAGCGGGAGGTTAGGAATAAATTTGAGGCCGGGTATCCTTCAGAAAACATCCTCTTCCAGGCACCGGAGCGGATTATCATCGTCCAGAACGGGCGCGAAGTCTTCAACGACCCGATCACCAACCCGCAATTCCTCATCCGCGCACTAAAGATTTTCTTTGAGGAATACCAGCCTAAGGAATTCCTGCAATGGGAGAAGGCAGCGGATGAATTCAAGGACCGCATTCCGGAGATCGGGCGGCGGCTCTTGAAGCAGATTTGGCTTGACTCCGGTATGGCGAATGACTTTGATGACTTATTAGCAATCGGCTCAAAAGAAGCTAAAGCTGGCACAGGCGCGGCAATTTTTAAAACTTATAGCCAAGGAGTGTCGACCAGCCGCAGGGTGCCCTGGTCGGGGCCGGAATCGTAACAGCAGGCCGGACCGCCTTTGCAATCTGGGGCGCAGATCGGTCGATCGGCAAAGGGAGCGGGTGCAGCCCCTCCGAAAAAATCAGCTTCCGGTTATGGGATGGTTCCAAGGAGTGTCCAATGGATGTATCGGGCGGCGACCTGACCTATGGTGTCAATAAGATTCTCGTCGCAGCGCTCGTAGTACCGGCGGAAGCGACGCCTGCGACCTTCGATCTCTCGCGGATTTATCCTAATCCGTTCCGGGGAAGCGTAACGATCTCCTTCGATGTACCTTCGGTTGCCAGAATGGACCGGCAGGAGGTTGCCGTTTCAGTCTACGACTTGCATGGCAGCCTCATCGACAGGTTGGCAAAGGGCACTTATCTTCCGGGTCACTACACGTTTCCTGGCACGGGAAAAACAGCGGTTCCTCCGCATCCGGACCGAGCCTCTACCTTGTCAGAATGCAGGCGACGAATTTTGAGAAGCGGCTGAAGCTTATCGAAATGCGGTAGCTGCCCCGCCTTGTGACCGGTCCATGCCTCCGGCTTGCGCGGTCTTCCTTATCAGTAAACGGGAATGCACTCTTTCAGGAGATCGCGGTTTACCTCACTGCGCAGCCTTTTCAGGGCAAGATATTTTATCTGGCGAACACGTTCCCTGGTAAGATTCATCTTCTGGGCGATCTCCTCCAGCGTGTTGCGCGCCTCGCGGCCGATGCCGTAATAGTTCACCACGATTTCGAGTTCTCTTGAGTCAAGGAGTTCCAGTACGCGCCGGACCTCCTGCTCGAAATCGGCGAAGGAGGTCCCGTGATCGGTCCCCTCGCCATCGGAATCGGAAATCGTTTCACCGAAGCTGGTATCGCTGTTTTCGCCACACGGGCTGTCGATCGACAGGGGCCGCTGGTCGGTACTGGCGAGACGCTGGGCAAGCTCCTCACTATAGCGACAGGCGTCGATGACCTCTTCCCAGCGTGGTTCGCGCTTGAGTCGCTGCATAAGCTGCTCCTGCTTTCGCGACATGCGGTAGATGGAGCCCACGACATTGACCGGAAGTCGGACATGACGAGACTGGTCGGCCAGTGCCTTCAGGATCGCTTCCCTGATCCACCAGATCGCATACGATACGAACCTGAAATTCTTCCTTTCATCGAAGCGCTCGACGGCCCTGATGAGACCGCTGTTTCCCTCGTTGATGAGGTCCGCGAGATCCATGCCCTGCCCACGGTAGTTGCGGGCAACGCTGATGACAATCCGGAGGTTGGCATTAATCAATTCTTCCCTGGCTTTTTCGTCGCCTTTTTTAATGCGGGTAACGAGAGCTACCTCCTCCGATGCCTTCAGCAGCCGATAGCGGGAGATGTCCCGGAAGTAGGTTTTTACCGGATCGTGGTCGGTTTTCACTTTCATGATCTGCATTCCCCGTTTAGAAGTGTGGTTACATCCATGCAAGCCCGATATTCGTCTCGAGACCCATCGCCTCGATGCGTTTTGCGCACGGGCCTAAATATTAGCAAATTCCGGACCAATTGGAGATTCCCTGCCCAAAATTCTGAAAGTCTCCTATAACTTCCACATCCATAATTACTTAAACCTGAATAGGTCGTCCCGAAGCAAGCTCTGGGGAGATGCTTGCTATGGCTGTTCAAGAATTTCCGCGCCTCAAATTTTAATTGTTACTTCGTTCCCCCTGCGCCAATCGGTCATTCGCAAAAGTGGAATCGGATTTTCAGGTCCGGGAACCATTCTCAAAGCTCTTGGTGGGGGAACCATTTACAATGGTTCCCCCTGGCCTAAAGCCGCGAAAGGCGCGCGTCTTTAGGCACACCCTTTCCTGCGGAAGTGCGAGGCGATGCCTGCCTCGCTTCGCTCAGCAGGCGCTCTCGCACCCCCGCAACGCTCCCATTAGGTAGAAAACACATTAAAAGACTATTAAAAAAAGGAGTGGTTTGTTTTTTTTACTGAAGCCTGCCTTTCCCCCTCCCGCAACGCTCACATTAGGTAGAAAACCCATCAACGCTTTAAAAAACATGCTCACCCCTCGGCCCCTCTCCACTTGTGGAGAGGGGCCGAGGGGTGAGGCGGATTTTGACTTTGCGTTAGCGAGGCAGGCAGTATTTTAATGGATACCCAATTCCATAACCCCGGATCGGAGTGCCATGCTTCCGCTCTTCCGCTTTTTCCCGAATCTCGAACAATGCCTTCCGCATGTTCCGCTTGGCGATTTCCCGACCCCGGTCAAGCCGCTGCAGGGCATGAACATTCGGCTTCACCGTGAGAACCTCTATACTAAATGCGACGACGTCAGCGCTTTGCCCTATGGAGGAAATAAGGTTCGCAAGCTCGAATTTCTTCTTGCCGATGCGAAGGCTAAAAAGGCAGTCCGGGTAATCACCTCCGGAGCGGCTGGATCGAATCACGCCCTGGCCACCGCGCTCTATGCAAAAAAATGCGGGCTTGCAGCGACGCTTATTCTTTTCGATCAGCCCCCATCGGCTGAGGTGGCGGCGAATCTCCTGACGGATGCCGCCGCCGGAGCGGAAATGGTGTACCGTGACCGGTACGAAGAGTATGGCAGGACCGTTGCCGACCTTGTTGCCCTTTATAATAGAAGAGATGGCGTCGATCCCTACCTCATTCCTGCAGGCGGATCCTCGCCGGTTGGTGCACTCGGCTTTGTGAATGCAGGATTCGAGCTGAAGGTGCAGGTCGACGCCGGCGACCTGCTGGAGCCCTTTGCCGTCGTGGTACCGCTCGGCACCATGGGTACGGCAGCCGGCCTCCTGCTCGGCCTCCGTGCAGCCGGTCTTGCAACCCGCCTGATCGGTGTGCGCGTTACGCCGACAGCGCTTGCCGATCCTGAGAAATTCCGCCTGCTCTGCCGCAGGATCAACGATCTCCTCAGGACGCTCGACCCCGGCTTCCCGGATCTGGGCGATGCAGCCGGCTTTTCCCTTTGCGCGGATCACTTTGAACCGGGATACGGCCTTGCTTCAGCGTCGGTAAATGCAGCGGTCGACCTTCTCCGGGAATCGGACAATGTCACCCTTGACCATACGTACACCGGCAAGGCTTTTGCCGCTCTCCTTGACGAGGCGAGCCATGGCAACCTGGGGCCGCTCCTCTTCTGGAATACCAAAAACTCGCAGCCGTTTCCGGAGGCAATGTTAGCTGAAGGAAGGGAGAGGCTGCCGGAAGAGTTCAGGAGATTTTTGATTTCATAACGTCTTTATCTCAACCATCACATCCTCCCCTTCCGAAAATTGCTCGAAAAACCGGTCCGCCTCAGCCGGATCGATGGTCGGCTCCCCGGCCGATCCGCTCCAGTCGGGCTCGTTTCCCCGGTGCACGAAAACCCCGCTCACTACCGACCGCATGCCCTCGTTCCGGTTCGGCCAGAGCCCCGGTAATTCGTTGCCCTCCGCGAGTTCGATGCAGCGCCCGAAGTGCGGGTGAGTCGCCACAAATCGGCCGCAACAGGTCCCGGGCGCGAGCCCGCCATAGCACAGGTCAAACGGCGCGGCGTCGGATGGCCGGAACGGATTCGGCCAGGTTCGGCCGGAAAATTCAGCAAGCAGCTTCCCGTTTTGCCCGGTCGTCACGAGGTCGCCGTAGGTTTGCGCCCCATGGGGAACGGTTCGGCGGAGAAAGGAGATGGTTTTCATGCCGGTTCCTTTCGGGTTCTGCATTTCCCTTTTTGTTTCCAGTTCCGCAATGTACCGTTCAACCTTCCGCCGGTCTTCCTCTCCATGCGGATACATGGCGAGATTTCTCCGGCATTGCCCGATGAGAGCATCGATTCGCGGGGTGTCCATCTTGTTTTGATTAATGCTAAGGCCCATGGTGGGGAAACCTCGCTTCGCGGGTTTCCCCTGGTCGGAGCCGCGCAAAGCCGCGTCTCCGACTCACCCCTTGCCTCACCCCGGCCCAAGGCGGCCGGACCTCTCCGCCCGGAGAGGTGTCATCAAAGCAAAAAAGTCCAAAGCTTGCGGCGATGTCTGCGTTCACGCTCGGCGTCCAGCCTCGCGCCCTTCGGGCTCCTTCGGAGTGGTCTTCGCACATCCTGTGCTTCGGCTCGGCAGACGCTCGCGCACCCCCGCAACGCTCCCATTAGGTAGAAAACACATAAAGGATTTTGTAAATCTGTAGAGGCTCAATAAATTTAGCCCCGTAATCACCATTTCACAAATATCCTTTTTCCGATTCTTTTTTCGCAGAGGCCTCTTATGAAGCACTCCCACCACGTGCGGGTGACCCGGCTCAGCCATCCAAAAGAATTTGACCTTTCATCTGGTACCCATCTTACAGTTTACTTCCCATGAGTACCCCCCCCGCCGCAATAATGCCGTCCTTGAGCAGCTCGACGGTCCAGTTGACCGGCCTGGGCTTGTAGCGGGTTTCAACCACCGTACTGGTTACCTCCTTCACAACAGGCGACGGCTCCCGGATCGAAAATACCGGCGGCTCAGCTGCCTGCCTGATCACGCTGTCCGGCAGCAGAAAACACTGGCAAAAGCTGCAATGGGTCCCGAGCGGCGTTGTCGTGTCGAACGAGTCGCAGGTCGAAACGGTCGGTGTCTTAACCTCTTTGCCGGCCGCGGCAACCCATGCGGTATCGTGGAACCATTTAACCGCCGGTTTGTAAAAGGTATCCACGATGGGCGGGGGAGGCGGCAGGGTCTCGTACCGGGTAACCGTCGTTTCTTTCTGCAACGGAGTTTTCCCCGGCGATGCGCAGCCATGGCCCACCGAAATTCCCAGGCAAAACAGGAAAATACCGAGGACTATCATAAGCCAGACCTTTGCCGGAATTTTCTGCATCAGTTTCCACAGAGCATCAAGCATCGCCATATCCGGCCTCCTTCTTTTTACTCGACTCAACCTGCGGTGCCGGGCACGAGGAAACCGCTGCATTGACCATTGCATGCCCAAGCCCGAGATAGGTGAGGACGATGCCGACAATCCCGGATATCTTCCCGAGCGGGCTTGTGACCGATACGCCCAGGAGCCCAACCATGGGGAACCAGAGGCTCCAGTACAAACAGGCAAGGGCGTGAAGTTCCCTGCTGAAAAGCGGCACCGCCGCCTTTATCCAGCCGACAATGTTACCGATGGTGTTTTTCATACTCCTCCCTTCAGGTTTATTGACGCCGCCGCGCTGCCGATTGCCGCCGCGATTCTTGACGCCCGCGCCGGGAGCTGCTTCGCCCAGAGCGTGTTGTTCAGGAGATCGGCGGCCGCTGCCGCATAGTTATGCTCGCCGATATAGGCGAGAAAATCGGTGAATCCGGAAAGCCGCTCCGGCCCCATGTTGAAGCACATATTGACAAGGCTGTCCTGCACCGCATCCGGCTGGCCGTAGAACGGTATGGACGGCGCCTGCTCGCAGCCGGTAATCGCCGCTGCGACATCGGCCTGGTACCACGACTCGCACTGGTCCGGGGTTATTGCGCTGCCGACCGGATATTCCGAAATCTCCTCCTGCGTCAGTTCATGCCCTATGCCGGCGGTCGGATTGCCCTCGGTATCGAGATACACGACGAGACGCTTCCCCTCATCAGCCTCGATCTGCCGGTAGACTTCTGCGATATTCATCTCCTTACCTCCCTGGTCATTACGGTACGATCGAACTCAAGAGAACTGCTTACAATAAAATTGCCGCCGCCGCGCATCCGGCGAATCTCGCCCAGTCGGTCCAGACGGGCGGGTACGGGAACTCCCATCTTGCAATCCGGAAGACGTCGCCGTTCGCGTCGTTTATGTTTCCCTGCGACACCAGGCAGATTATCCTGTTGTAGAGCGCATCACCCCCTGTCCAGGTTAGAAGCAGCGCGGCAACGTGCAGGAACGTGCAACCGGGCCAGAACATGACCGCAAGGACAATGAAAACTCCCTGCGTCAGGCGCCATACATGATAATAGGCGTCACTGGTCCACCAGGACAGAGCCATCGAGGTCGGCCGGTTTTTCAACCCCTCCACGACGCCGGTGAAAACCTGGTACAGCAGGATGCAAACGATGACTGACAGCATACTTCCTCCTTACTTGTTGGTGATTATTTCGATCATCATATCAAAACGATCGTCGATTTTCTTGTACACGTCCCTGAACTTCATTTCGAGCGTTGCGCCGAGTTCCTTTGCGTTGGCCGCACAGAGCACCGCATGGGCGTCTTTGGTTAGCGGCGTCGACCCGTTTACCGGCTGCAATTTGTCGAGTATGTCGGCGAGATCCTTCTTCGTGACACTTCCCTGCCCGAAAATCTCATGGATCGCCTTCATCGCCCCGGCGCCGACTGCAATCCCCGCCGTCGCTATTTCACCGATTTCCTGCAGCGGTATGGCCATGGTTCCTCCTCTCCAGCCTGATCCGGCTTGCCTCGCCCCCGGCCGCCCGCCTTACCCCCTGGCCCCTTGCCACAAGTGGGAGGGGCTGACGCCGTATCGGCGAACGGGATGAGGCGAGCGGGTGAAAATTGACATTTTTACACCAGATCAAAGCAATACCAAATTCACCTTCACCCGATTCTGATTCTTGCACTTCTGGATTTTCTCAATCACGCACTCGTTCCAAACCGTATACGACGATCCCGGAGGAGTCAGGACCGGCAGACTTACCGCGAGGTGCTGCCCGAAATGCCAACCGCTGCCCTTGCCGTAAAAAACCGATAGGCTTATCCGGCGGTAGCGCATGCACTGTAACTTGTACATCGCGTAGTAGAGCGCATCAGCATAAGTCGAAATCAACGGGCACTCGCTGAAGTCGGAAGGGCACTTTTCCACCTGACCGTATTTCAGGTAGAGCTGCCGGCAGATAGTCCAGATATATTCGCCGTCGCTGATTGCCCCGGTAAGAGCGCCGCCGTTGTAGGAAAAGAGGCTGAAGGGATCATATCCATACTCGACGCCGGAGAAATTGCAAGTCCCGGTGGTAGTGTTCGAATACCCTGGCGTATAAGCCGCCTGCCATGTCGGCATGTTGGTATTCGAGACGATGAGATACTGTTGATACTTCCCGGCGCCGTAATCGTACCCGTACTCTACCGAGGGTTCGCAGAAAACGTCTTGAATCTGCGGCTCCGTCACCTCACCAGCCCGTTCCGCGAGGTCGGCAAAGGCTATCGTAGCGCCTGCGGCGAGGGGAGGGGAGGAGGTTCCATAGGGTGCAAAGCTTTCAACGCACTCGTACCCGTCCGGGCCAATGTAAGAGAGAATCCCGAAGGTTTTGCAGAGCTGCTTACCCAGCGCCTCGGTCCAGCCCTTGGAGTCATCGAGCACTTGGAAGGCCGGGCGGCAGGATCGGATTTTCCCGAACGTCGTACCGCCAACAATGTTCAGAGCGGTATTGTCAAAGCTCCCTTCAACGCCGGTGCCGGTCTTGATGAGCGCATTTGCGTCATAGCTCTTGCCCACCGTGACCGAGGGAACCGCGACCTCGCTCCAGTTTTGCAGCCGCTTCACGTGTTCGAGCATGTCCACGGGATCGGCGATCATGGCGGAGGCGGTACGGCGCCCGCCCCAGACAACGCCCGACTGCCCGACGTAGGCAACGGTATCGCTCCCGATTCCAGTCACAACGTAAATATCGGTGGTGAGGAATGTTTGCCCGCTCCCGAGTGCCGCATTCTTTGCCGCAACCAGGTCGCCTCCTGCTGTATCTCCGGATGAGCTGAAGGTATCGCCGATCGCGACATCAGCACCCTTGACGCCAGATATTGCGCTAAATATGTCCGATAGGTATTCACCGGAGACGCCTGGGTAAGCGGGGGCTCCGGTATCGCCGGGACCGGCGAAGGTGCGGCCGCTCATGGGCGCGTAGACCGCATCTTTGACCGATGCCGAGCTGTGATAAACCACACACAGCTCATAAATATCTATTTGAATCAAATTTTTGAATATGTAAACCGTCCCCCCGAAACTGAAACCGCTTACATCCTGTGAAAGCGTTGCTTGTTTGCTCCCGGAATCAAAAGACGAAATAGTCATCGGCCCGACTGTGTCACCCGCCGAATTGGTTATAAAAACAGTATCGCCAGTGGCAAAGGTCCCGGTAGTACCGAGCTGCACCACGTATGCGCTCAATCTGGTTATCGTTGCATAAAGAGGAGTGGCGACAGATCCTGTATAGGGTGGCTTTATCTCAATAAGCACTGCTCCCTGGCCATAGGTGCGATAGTTGTCCTTAGTGAGGGTTGTCAAGGGAAAAAATTGATAGCCTGTCGTTTCCCATGTTGCGGGGGCCGTAGCGGCATTTGCCGGAGGCGCAGTGGTATAATCAACCATCCCCGAGGTGCGAAGCGAATTTTGGCCCTTATTTCCGAAATTGTAATCATTCGTCGACGGCTTGTTGGATTGATAATAGGCATCCATGATAGAATCGAAATAAAAATCGGTTGGACCGGTTGTTGCATCAATACCAAGTGCGATAGCATCCGCAATTTCGAACATCTTAGCAGCGGTGCGGCCGTATTGCCTTGCGTAGCCCCTGATGTTGCAGACGGTACCGTTGTTGGGTGAGGTGATCCGGCACCGTATGCCGATACTGACCTGGTCGAAATCCACGGCATTCTCTGCCGTGGTGTTTATGGTAGGAAAAAGAAATTTGATGCCGAGCAGTTTGCTTTCCGTTGCTCCAATGCCAGACGGAGACGTATCGATAAAACTCAGTCGCAGGCTGGTGTTGAAATCGCTATCGATTATCTTGCTGACATCATATCCCGAGGGGCTACCCTGGATAGCGGAAGTATCTGTAGAGTGTTGTTTGTAAATACCAGCAACCGAAGACGCTACATAGGAGCCATAGTTGCCATTATCCCAATTCGACAGCACTTCGGTCATGAGCGCGTCGGCGGGCAAAATAACCGGAAGCGCGGTGAACGAGGCGAATTCGTCGCTGCCTGTTTTGATGGATTTCGCGGCCAGCGAAACAGAATTATTATTCGAGGCCGTGTCAAGGAATGATGCCTGGGGAAGCAGGTGATAGGCGTTATCGGGCTCGATGACGGTGAGGGGGGGGACAATAGTGTTCGCGCCGGCAGTAGCATCAATCGTTTGTTGCTGCGTCGCTTTCGCGCTCGAATACGTAAAAAGATTAGGATTTGACATGATTTATTTTCCTTGCGCTACCGCTTGCGCTGAATTATATTTAAGGCATGAAGAAGAAATACTCATTGAAGGAAGCCCTCTCAGAAATAGGTAAAAAAGGCGGAGCCGCTGGAACAGGAAAGGCCAAAAGCCGGGGCGACTCAGCATATTATAAAAATCTTGCTTTAAAGAGGAAACGTCCTCGAAAGGATTCATTATGAAAAAGCTGCTTGCCGTTCTGTTTCTCACCGCTGTTTCCCTTTCAAATTGCACGACGGATAAAACCTATCCGACCACTTACGTTTATGATACCGTCAAGGTTCATACGACGCTTATTCCGGTCCAGATTGTTTATTCAACCTCTGTAAACCTGGTAGTATACGCCGATAGTCAATTTGTGTTAACTGCGATTGATTGGTATCCATCCGATACTTTTTATGTCCCCGATTCCAGCCGTTTGACTGCCTATATTCAAGGGCAACGCGGAAAAGATACCATCGCTACAAAAAATCTTGTTTGGATAATCAATTAATTCCACCCTTCTAGAGGCCATTCATCGGCGGCGTAGCCCTGATACGCCGCTTGAATCTGACACCAGGAATCGTTAGTATTTGCTACCGGATCGGCCTCAGGATCAGCAACAATCAATTGCACCGCGTTCCCCGAATCATCGGTAAAAAAATTAGTTGACGCAAGAACTATCATTATCAATGCCGTATCCGCCGATCCCCCGTGTCCAGTTGGATATCCAGTATGCCAGACCGTACCGGATGGATCAAAGTAAGCCGCCGCAATCAAGCGCCCGCTACCCTTGCCCGTCCCGTCAATACATGTGATATATTGCCCCGCAAGCGCGGTGAGCGCAATCGCTCCCGATGTAGTATAATCCGCCCATGTCTCCCCGGAATCTGTTGATTTTTGCCACTTCCCGCCTTGCGTTGAATCACCTATTTTAAGCCAATATATCGGAACCTGATTTGCGTAGTAAATTACTCCGCCAATGGTCATAATTCCGGATTGCGGAGGCGGTCCATAAATAGGAGCATCAGTCAGGTCGCCAAAATCAGGAGCTGAGGGGTAAACATACCGGTACTGTGTGGTATCAGTTGGCAGGCTGAGAACGGTCGCCAGGCTCCCGCTCGCCCCCCCGCCGTTTATCACCGTCGGGATCACCATATCTGCCGTCCGGATCATTTTCGCATAATCCAAGGCCCCGAACGTACACGGCACCATCTTCCCGTCGTCGTCATCATTCGCATAGGGGTAATTGCACGTGACCTCGTTGTTGTTCACCGCCGTCACGAGGTCGGCAACGCTCGAATACTGCCCGTTATTGATTTGCGTGAACATCGGCGCGTTCCGCCGCATCCGGGAGTTCTTGCACTTCACCGTGAGCCCGGTCGCGGTCCAGGACACGTCATCACAGATGCCGGTGAAGATCTGTGCGCCCGCCAGAGCCCCCGCCTGCCCCGCGAACTCCCAAAGCTGCATGGGGCATCCCTGAAGGTTGATCCCGCAGCCCTGGAGCGCAAGGAAGAGCTGTTCGGCGTTTACCAAGGCAATGTTCACGCCTTCGTACGAGGCCATGTCCCCGCCCCGCCTGAGGTCGGCGGAGGCGCTGGTATTGGCAATGCCCTTTTGGGCGATGAGGTTTGAGGTATAGGCAGGGGCCGCAGAGCCGCCGATGGTCGAGCCGGTAAGGTCGTCTTCGGAGAGGCGGATTTCCACGCCTGCGGTTGCCGAATACGCCCCGGTCGGCAGCGTCCCGGTAGGAGTCCCAGTCCAGATTATGCGGATTGCCTGTATTGTTTTAGTGGCCATGATTTATCCCGCCGTTCCCATCAAAACATCCCCCGCGCCATTTGCTGGGCAGTCATGCCGGCGCTCGTTACAGTCCATGTTCCACTGCTTGTAAATGTGTGGATCGTGTTTGATCCACTTGTTGTTATCGTTCCTCCAGTTGCTATTAAGCTACCCGTCGGGTAAGATATTATTACAATCCCCGAACCACCTGCCGAACCCTCACCACCAACGCCGCCCCCACCCCCGCCACCTGTATTTGCAGTCCCTGCGACCCCTGCACCAGCGGACGATGCACCTGCACCACCTCCCCCGTTTCCACCGCTTCCACCCGTCCCACCGCCAACATCTCCTCCACCACCACCACCACCGCCTGCATAATATTTAGCCGTTCCCGTTATTGACGACGAATGACCTACACCACCAATTCCACCGTGCGTGCCATCGGCTGGTACAGCGCCGCCTGCACCAGCACCACCGCCTGCGCCTGAAGGGTAGGGTGAGGTTTTATAACCGTTATTTCCGCTGCCACTGTTCCCTTGTCCAGACGTTCCAGAACCGCCGATAGTTGTCCCTATGCTACTCGCTCCGCCTCCACCGCCGCTGCCACCAGTTGCCGGAGCAGTCAAAACATTGACCTCGCCGCCTGGACCACCGCCAATTGCAGTCAATCCCAATGCGGATGAATTTACACCTGCGGTATGGGCGCTCCCGCCCCCGCCGACAGTAACAGGGTAAGACGTAATTGAAACGGTGATCGAAGGGTTGTCAATAACGCCCCCGCCCCCGCCTCCACCTCCTCGGCCTCCACCGCCGCCTCCTGCGACTATCAATACCGCAGCTGTGCTCATTATGCCACCGCCACGCAGTGCCAGAGGCCATCGGCACGGTAGAGGAACTTTGCCATAAGCAAGGTGCTTATGACGGTCGTCGTTGGAAGTGCAAAGCCCGGATTCGCAGCATAGCCGCCCGCGGTAAGCGTCCATGTAATCGTGCGAGCCGTTCCATTGTCCAGAAATGTTAATAGCAGTTGATCCCCGGCATTCGGCGTTCCCGAAGGTACATTGATCGTCAGAGCGTTCGCCGCTGCTGTCACCTCATAAGTGCTTGTCAGTGGTTTTCCAGCTGTGCTACTGCTTACAACCGGGGTTATGGACCCCGTGGTCCCGTTGGCTGTGGAGTTGTAAATATTATTATAGTCCCCGGTGTTTGCACCCGATACCGAAGAGGCTCCTGCTCCAAGCGTCAAAGCCGAGGTATTAGCAGCGGCTCCGTGAATGGTCACGGTTCCGGTATCTACTGTCAGGGCTGTCGCCAGGGAGGCATTGGTAACCGTCCCGGCGTTACCCGATACCGACGTTGGAGTCGCGGGCATCGCGTGCTTGTGGTCAATCCTTGCCGCTTTTACCGAGATCCCTGCCGTTGCGGAATCCCCGAAGGCTTGAGTTGACGGGGAAGTTGTATCTAATAGGAGTTTATCTGTATGCCCTGTTTCCGCATTAGCTATACCAAGGACATTCAGGTTTCCCGAAGATGGAGCAGTCGCTTTTATTTCAAATCCGTGGGCTGTTGTACTGGCGTTGTTTGTCGTAATATCGGTGACGCTTAAAGATGCATCGGAAGGATTAGACGGCATCGCGTGCTTGTGGTCTGCATGGGCGGCAACAAGGGAAGTCCCCTTTGCTGCGGTATCCCCGAAAGCCTGTGTGGAGGGACTGGTAGTCTGGTCGAGAATAGTCTTATTACTGATTACCGTTTCACCGTTCGCAATGCCGTCCACATTGAGGCAATTTGCAGCAGGAGCAACAGCTTTCGGGGCGAACCCGTGAGCCGATGTACTGACGTTATTTGTCGTATTATCGGTAACGGCAAGTGTTGAATCTATGGGCAGCGTTTGGTCTCCGGTATTGGTTCCGCTCGTATTTCCGATAACCGTTTTCTGCGCAGTGGTTACCAGATGGGTATTCGTGCCATCGGAAAGGTCGTCACAGTCGAGGGTGATATTCGCAGATAATGCCTTGCCGTTTACCTGCCTTGACGTAGGTACAGCGCCAAGACTGGTAAGGGTTGGCAATGTCTGGTCGCCGGTATTTGATCCGGTAAGGTTGGCAAGTGCGGTCACGTTTGTTGACGAAATACCAAGCAGCGCCTCAATCGCATCCGCCGTAAATGCACTGCTTGCCAAAAACGCCACCCACGCTGTGCCATTCCAGATATAGAGGAGGTTTGTACCGGAATCGTAATACATTCCCCCGGTTGGGGGGTAGCTGGGTCGGCTCTGGGGCACCAAGACCAATAGCTCACCGTTTGAGCTGCCTATTAGTGTGTTATTGTTATTGTCAATTTCAAAAGCCTGGTTTGTAGCTTGTCCGAAAATGCGCAAGCAAGCATTGCCATCATCACCTTGGTTGAGATTGATAACAAGTGACTTATTGTTATTATTGATAATAAGCCCGCTCCCGTCATCCTGCATGGTTCCGGTGGCAATTCCCCCCTGAAAATCCGGAGAGCCATTCTGCACCATCTGCGGTGTGGTCTGGTCAAGTGAAAGCGCATTGACATCGCTTGCCGATAGTTCCACTGTTCCCGTTTTTTCGTTCACCGATAAAACCGGGGTTTGGTTGTTTACAATATTCCACGCCGTGCCATTGTACACCATCCAATCATGTACGGCATAGGCGGTCCCGCTGATGGTTCCCGCGACTGAGCATATCCAATATTGGCCGGTTGTGGCTCCCGTTGGATACACTGCCGTACTGCAATCCCATGTGCCCTGATATTCCAAGGCCCCAAGTATCGCGGCAGGGAGGTTCGTCGTCGAAACCTTGCCGTTTATGTCAAGCCCGCATACCCCGGAGTCGGCCCCTATTGCGGATGAGGCTACGATTCCCCCATGCGCGGTTGTGGTAAGATCAGCATGGGTCGAGAGGTCGCCCGCAATGGCTGATTCAGCGCCTTCGGCCCGCGTTGTTTCCGTCGCTGCCGCGTCTGCGGTATCGGCTCCTACATCCGCAGCCGTAAGCACAACCGTACCGGTTTTTCCGTTCACAGAAGCAACGCTTCCACCGCCGCTCTTGACGGCAAGCTGCCGGCTGCCGTTTATTTCAAGGGTCGCGGGATCATAAGCAAGGGATATCTGTTTATAGCTCATCTAAGCCGCCTTGGAAAGTGTCAAAGGAATCCTGAACCTGTTGTAGCTCTCATGGGTAATTTTCAGGACGATCTCATTATCCTTTTTTTCGGCCCCCAGGAGATGCACGGAAAAGCCTTCTTCTCCGGATGGGTTATCTATTCCAAATGGGTAAGGGTCCGGCTGCGAGCCATTGCTGACGGCGTAGAAGGTCATTGAATTGGCGCGACCGCTCGTTCCCGTGATCCCCGTGAGCATTGATATAAGCGCCGCGGCGTTACCGAGGTTCGCAGCAACCTCGAAAGAGGTCTCGTAGTAATCGGTTACGGCGTCCACCACTCCCGGTACCCCAGCAAGCGATACCCCGATATCGTAATTGTAAGCGGGCTTCGGTTTGAACCCGTCTTGCGGGAACATGAGGCCGGATACCATGCCAAAAGACAGCGGCCCCTGAGCCTGCCCGCCGGTTGAGCACAGGGACGAAACAGGAAGGGCGCTGACAGGCGAGACAAGGAGGAGGGTGAGCTTGTCTTCGAACCACCGAAATGGCTGCCACAGCGCCCCGCCCTGTTCATGCTGAACCGGCTGGACTATGCAGGAGTATGAGGTATCGCCGGAATTACCGACTGCGTAAAGGTCCGGGCCGAAGGGGTAGAAGCCGTCCGAGGCATCACCTGCAACAGCTCCCGAGAGCCCGGAGTCGATGTACATTTTGAAGGGCAATGCGCGGCCCTGGTTATCCAGCCTGATCCAGTCATTCAAGTCCTGCTTTTGGATTACAGGTAACTCAAGATTCATGGTACAGAGCCGGTAGTCGCTACTGCCGGAGGCGTCGTTGTCGAAAAAGTGCCAGTCGCCGATCTGGCTTTTAATGGTCTCGATGGGCATGTGGATTTCGGCAGTATACTCATGCAGGGGCCGGTTGATGGTGAGGGATGTTGGGGCCCCAGTGCCATCAGACCATACCGCGTCCGTCCACGTGTTGGTGGTCGGGTCCCAGGAACCGGAGCTGAAGGTCATGGTGTCGCCGCTCATGGGCCCACCTTCACGCATGCCGGGCAACCGTTTTCCTCAAGCCCTGTGCAATCGCTTGCGAATGGGTGCGGCGTGTCGTTGTGGTAGCACATGCGATTGCATGAAACTGACAAAGGGCACATCATCATTATCGGGCATTTTTCCTGAAGTTGCTGGCAAAAGCCATGGCAATCCAGAAGTGCGAATTTGCAAGTGTTCGACCTGTCGCAAAGGTACATCATCAGTTCAGCCCCTGCAGGTGCTCGTTCAGGGTCGATACGAACCGCTCCGCGCCACCGCTGCGGATTGCCGCGGTCGCGCTTTCCAGAATGTTTCCCTGGGCGTCGTGAACGTGGATATTGAAGGTATGCCCGGAGTTCGCCGTCATATTCGACGTCCGTGTGTGGTTGTAAACCTGCGTGCCGCGGGGAAGATTCACCATTTCCGGCCCGCGCTCGTTAATAATGGCCGGGCCGCCCGGAGCGTAGTCAGTACCGAGGGCGAAGGCGGAGATTTTTGATTTGGCGACATCAAATATCCCCGTGATCGCCGCCCCCTCAACCGCTGCCTCAGCGAGCCCGAACCATCCGAGTTTTGTGATATCTCCCAAGGTAAGAGCAATGATCGTCGATTGCAGTTTCTTTTCAAGAAAGTCGAGTTCGATATTCAGCACTTCTTTGAAAGCAGCCTTCATGCCGCCCTTACCGCCGGAGATTCCCTTCGCCAATGCGGCCCCGACCTCATCACCCATCTTGGTCCAGTCTTTTACTTTTTCCTGATTATCCCTTTTGAGCGCATCCCAATATTCCTTTATGGTGCGATCCGCTTCCCTCGTTTGTCTGTCAATTTCTCTGATCTGTTCTTCGAGCGTGCTGATTTGCTCCTTTTTGGTTCGGCTCGCCTCTTCCTCGGCCTTCTTATTGGTTTCCTGCTGATTTTTCAATGTCTCAGCATCATGCGCAGCCTCTAAATTCGCTTCATCGTAATAATGTTTTGTGTTGATTATCTCCAAGGCCTTTGCGTTGCCCGCATATTCCTGCTGTTCCTCGATATAATGCGCTTCGAGTTCCGCCCGCTGCTTTGCATAGCCGGTTTGCCCGTCGATCTCCTGCGCGGTGATAAGCTCCTTTTGAACGGTGCGGATTTCTTCGGCGGCTTTGCGCGCCTGTTCGGCGGCATTTTTCCCTTGTTCTTCTTGCAACTTATTAGTTTTATCTATCTGCTCTTGTGTTCCCGGAGATATTGCGCCACCTGGTCCGTTAGGATTGGAAAGCATATTGAATGCTGAGGTAGACGTCCCGGCTATAGAAATTGATGAATTATAATTTGCAAGTGCCTTATCTGCCGCTGCCGCCGCGAGGGCCACATGACTCAAAGCAAATTCCTCATCATCATAAGCCTTTATGGCCTGCTTAATCCCCCCCACAGTAATATCTACTGATTCCTGTCCATGAACGTGATACATGGTGCTGATATTATCGGTAAGCTTTTCTCCCCATGTCTGCTCTGCTTGTGCAAGGGCACGAACCTGGGCCTCGTAAACCTTTGCCGCTTGCTCTGCTTTGCTATACCCGAAAATCTGTTCTCCTAAATTCTTGTTCTCAGCCTTCCACCAAAAGGATAGTTTACTCCATCCATCAAGGGAATCTGCTACTGCCTGTGATTGTGCCCCGAATTTTTTATTAAGTGCGTCAACAAGATTTGTGAGGTCTTCCGCATCATGCCCGGTCTTTTCAAATTGGATGCCTAACCTTCCGACCCCGGCTTCATCTTTATCTGCCGCGTTTTCTCCTTTTTGCCATGCTACAGCAACAAGGTTAGCAGCCGAGGCAAGATCAATGCCCTTAGCTTTGGAAAGATCAAGGACAGCGGGTATGAGCGCCTTTATTTGCGATTCTTCCTTAAAGTAATTCGATAACCGCTGATCCGCTTGAAGAATCTCATCCTTTTCAACGAATTTTGATTTTTCTAATCCCTCAGCCTGTTCGTTTAGTGCCCTTGAATAATATCCGAGTGAAGCCGTGAGTTGCATAACGATAGTATTGTGCTTTTGATTGGCATCATGTAGAGCTATTATTTTGTCCTTTATTTTCATAGCGGCCGCAAAGCCAACCATGCCGACGATGCCGCCCTTGATCGCGTTGGTGAAATTGCTCTTAATCTCCGTCGCTATGTTGGCTATTGAAAGCTGCGATTCTTTTACCGCTGCCGTTGCCTTCTTGGTCGCACCCTCTATATCGCCGGTAGCGCCGACAACCTGAGCAGCACCGGATTTCGCATCGTTCCCCATTTGCTGAAAAGCTTCCTGTGCTTCCTTTTTCAGCTGTGCAAACACCGAGCTTAAATCGTTTTTTGCGCCTATGGGTACTTCAATTTTGTTTTCGTCGCTCATTTTTTATTCCTCGCCCGCTCCATTGCCTCGGAGTCGAGCTTGTTGCATATCGCATTAAGAATGTTAAACGCCTGCAAGAGCGTCACCGGCTGGTCGAGCCGCGCCCGGCCGTCCGGGAACTCATTGCCATTTTTCCAGGCGAAAAAATAGGGCAGGATCGTTCTCGTTTGGGAGTCCTCCGAATACTTCACCGGACAACGCTTCAGCTTGAAGAACCCATGCCCCTTGCATATATCGCATCCCTTTTGCCCGCCACATGAGCAGTTGAATTTATGGATGGCTATACGCCGATTACGCTTGCACCCATACTCCTTTTTGTCGCTTGCCGCGCAAAAGCTGCAATCGAAAATCTTCGAGTGCGGCTCATACATGAGCCCGACGGCGACAATCAGCTTTTTTTTTGCTCGACGGAGAGGCTATTGGCCTTGTGCCAGAGCGAAAACACTTCCGCGCGCTCCATCGACGTGAACAAAGCGGCGGGGTTGCCATCTCCCGGGAATGCTGCCATGGCCGAACCTGACGGCGCTGCCCAGCCCTGAACGATCTCGTTAAACAGGTCAATCTGCTTCCTGATCCATTCCCCGGTGTCGCCCTTTGCCGCCTCATAACTCTGGATGAGCCGGAGTTCACTGTCGCCCGTCTTCACGGCGAATCTCCAGACAATACCGTCGTCATCGGTAAAGATAACCGTCTTCTGTCTCATGCTCAATGGAATCATTTTAAAGCCCTCCCCGGCTCTGTAGAATTCGGGGGCGACAGCTGCCGCCCCCAAGGTGGTCTCGCGTGGTTATGCTGCCGCTGCCGCTGTCGTAACGGCGGAAACTGCCGACTCCGGATGTGTGTAACTCCGATACTGTGTCGGAACCGGCTCTTTTACCGTGTAGATAATACCGGCGGAGGTGATGCTTACCGATTCCACCGTCCCCGTGCCTTCCGGAGTCTTGACCTGTTGCCCGACTTCATACTTCGTTGTTGCCATGATTTTCCCCTTTCAAGGTCGTTAAAATGCTGTTGATTATACGCTGGTTTGCAGCGCCCAGTTGTTGCCGACGATGATGCCCTCAAGCTCCCAGGTGTTCAGGGCGTTTTCGTTGCCCGGTACGACCTTGGTGAGCTGCGCAGCATTTGCCGCCAGCGGGGCCGTGGTGCTGTACCCGGTGGAAATGGTGATTCCGAACCCGGCAGTCAGCGCAAATGCAAAGGAAATGTCGAAGGTGGTTTGCTCCTGCATTGCCGTATACAAATTCGTGTTGCCTTCTCCGGTATAGGGAGACTCGAAAATCTTGCATTTCCATTTTGCCGCACGGTCCGTAATATCCGCTCGCGCGAATCCGTAGGTCGCCGTCATATCCTTTATCAATTCGACCTTGTTGCCGAAGTCGAATTCAAAGGAAAGCATCCGGTAAGTCGCTCCCAGAATCGTTGTGGCCGAGGCCTTCATGACTGAGGGGTTGACGTCGGAAAGCTGCGTAAAGGGTCCGGTCGGATACGTCGCAAGGTCCGGAAGATTATTCACCGCACCCTTACCCGTAAGATCGAGCTGGAAGCGCTTGCCGATTTCGCCCTTCAGCACGCCATTGAACAGCACTCCATTCGCCTGGTAGAGATAGCTGCCACTGGCTGTGGTTTCCCCGGTGTATTTCCAAAGCGTCATCGGGTTCCATGCGGTAGCGTAATCGGAGGAAGGAACATAAATGGCCGGGTTGCCTGACCCTCCCTCGCCGCCCGCAGCACTCTCCGTAATAGCCATGCCGCATGCTGCGAGGTATGCTGCAAAGGCGTCGGCTGTTCCGCGTCCCGCCGATTTCAAATAGGTCGTTATCTTCGCTTCCGCGCTGATCGTGCCCGGTACGCTTCCGTGCTGGTCGAAGGCTCCGGTTGCGAACTTCTGGGCTGTCATCTCGTTTTGGATGTCCAGACTGAAGCCGTCGGAAACCTGAAGGAAATTTGCCTTATTCGCTGAGGTTGAAGCCGGAGTAAACGGCGATGATAATGCCGTTGGAGTTGCAAGGGAAATGTCCATCGGCCCACCCGTGAGGCCCGTTTCCGCCGCTCCGAAGAGAATATCTAACTGTTTATATGCCATACGGCACCATCCTTCCTTTGTGAAAGATCAATTTATCCAGATGTTAAGGTTTCAACGAGAGGCGCTTCGAACTCGACATCGCCTGCCCCTGTTGTGACGAATGGCGCAACGGCAGTAAAGTCCTCAAGCTCGGTACTCTGGTAATGCACTTCGAGATTGAACAGCACGCTGTCGGGCCGGAAAATATCGCCAGACTTCTCAATGGTTTTCTTGAATCCCTTGTAAATCATGTAAGCATTGCCCGAAATAGGCAAAACACCCTGCTGGAAACGCACCCGCTGCTTGATCGCAGCCACGACAACATCGATAATCGCATCGATGGCATGCACAGGCGTCGGGACGCCTGCTGCGGGGTTGCTCACTGCGTTGGAATTCGGGTTTGCCGGTATGAGCTTAATCACGAATTGCGCGACATCGTAGCCATAGGCAGCTTGCGCGGCGCTCTCCGGCGCGTCGCTTGAATACGTGATATCGGCAGCGGGATAGCTGCATAGTGCCGCATCGGGCTGGTTTATGGTTCCGAAATTGAAAGAGAACCCGTTCGCAACGGTAATGCTTTGAAGCAGGTTCGCGATTTCTGCGGCTATGTCGGTCAGTCGTGCCATATCATCCCCGCACCAAATCAATGGTTCCACCACTGCGATTCACGCCCCTTATCGCCATATCCTGGAGCCAGAAGATATCTCGCGTCAAGAGTTTGCGCGTGCGCTCGGTTTCAGATTTATAAAGGAGATATTTGATTTGGTACTTTTCTTCAGCTCCTACGCTCGCATTATTGACACCGATGTTATCCCTCATAATCATCATCTGTAAATAGGAGCGGGCGTATTCTTTGATGCGCGGATGCAGGGGCATGAGAATTTGTGAGGTCAGTAGGCCATATTCCATCGCCTTGTAATTTATGTCCTCGTCCAGGTCATCAAGCCATTGGCCGACCCGCGAATCATTAGCGATAATGAAATTTTGAACAAGAGCATCCCGGAACTCGCAGGAATAGCCCGAAGGCCCGGCAGTAACATAGAAAAGCGGTGTCGCCCATGATAGGGCCTGAGTAAGCGATATTTTTATCTGATCCCCGACACCGATGGCCATATCCCCGCTCAAAGTTGCCCCGAACTGATTAACAGCCGCGAAACCTGGGCGTCCGCTTATTGAAACCATGCCGCGACCGCCGGAAAAGGCATCGGCAAAAGTAGTGTCATCGCAGCAAATAAGCGTGGTCGCATTGGTCCCAGCCGCGAGGGCGAGTGGGTACATGCTGCCGTCAAATTTTGCTTGCCCCGTGGTGAGGTAATGCAGGATGCCGCATTGATTCGATACCCAGGGATAGGTCAGCGTTGCCGGGTTCTGTGCCTGGTTGCCGTCGATAAAATCGATTGTCGGTCCTCGAAACTTTACTGAGAGCATTAGAAGCCCGCCGATCTCAGGGCATTGGCAAGCGCCCGTGTCAATTTTTGCGTAATCTCAGGAGCGAGCTTCTTTGCGGCATTGATCAAGAATGGATCGGGAAGGATACCATTTGCGAGAACATGCTTTGCAAAAAAGCCCTGACCTCCGCTTACAAAATGAAGGGCTTTGGCATTCTTGGGGGAAATGGGGTACTGGCGATTCATTGGCCCATAAAGCCCAGTCCCCTCATGCTGATAGATAACATGAGGGCAATCCCTACTGTTAAGAAAAACTTCCCCGGTTACGGTTACACCATTATCGACAACAGGCTTAACCTGGATCGCATGTTCCGCAGCTCCTGTTTGGGTCTGGAATTTATGCCGTTCTTGTGCCATTCCCTGAATTTCGGTGCAGGCGTCTTCGATTCCGGTATGGAGCGCGGTCTGAACTGCTGCCGATGCCCCGCTGCAGGCGGCATTGAAAGCGCTCAGGTCATAGGTAAACTTGATATTGAACAGATCCGCCACTCCCACCCCCGGAACCGCTCGGTGACAGGGCTCTCCGAAGAGAGCCCCTTCCGCAACAGGCTTAATTACCCCAACAGCGCACAGATGAAAGCCGGTTGGACCGCCGCGAATCCATAGGCGAGATGCAACTCCCAGGTTCGCTGTCCGTACTGAGCAATGTCCAACATGAGGAAGGTCAGGCCGGTTTTTTGATCGCCGATCTTGAGCTGCTGGATGGTGGGGTTGTCCGGGATGATCGGGGGCCGGATGCAGCCGACAACGGAACTCTTTTCGAGCACGATATTTCCGGTGTAGGAACCCGCGCATGTTACCGCCATGCCGGTGGCAAGCGGAACCTTCGCTATTCCCGGACGGTTCAGGAGAATATTGCCCGCACCCGTCAGGGCCGTGGCATTCGTCACCTGATACGCCGCGGTTGCCGGTGTCGTACCGAAGCTCACGAAATCATTTTGGCTCAGGCTTATCCCGGTTCCGGTGATACCGATGGTCTGAGCATTGAGCGCATCAACGGTATCGTTGGTCGTGACGCTCGTCGCGGTTCCCGCCGTATGATAACCCACCTGTGCCGATTCCGCTATGGAAATTCCGAAGGCAGGCAGGAACATGCCCTGGCGGAGCTGCTTGTCGGTTCCGGCCTGGTAGAAGTTCTGGTAAACACCGAGCTGCCGGAGGTTCAGTCCGGCATTGGTATCGATGATCGCCGTCAGACCCGCATCCGGGCAACCCTGATCCAGCATCACCTTTTTGGCAGCTGCGAGGGCATTGAGCTGGTAGTAAACCGAGGTGCCGGTGGTATTCTGGAAAGGCGTTTGTCCAGCCGTTCCAACCGCGCGGGATGCGCCATTGAGAGCAGCCGCCCAGGCTTTGGCTTCGGCATCATTCCGCAGCGTTCGCATACCCTGTTCGATCATCTGCCGTATCCATTCGGTATCGATGGTCGCGTTTTCGAGAGAGCGCTGTTGCTCACCGGTGAGGTTCCAACAAACCTTGCTGGAGTTGGTGATGGTTACCGATACATTGGTGGCCACCGCATTGTCGCCGCTGGGGGGAATGTTGGACGGAACAAAGGCGTCCAGCTGCGCAGGCGGAGCGACCGGGATAATGACCTTATCTCCGACTGCAACACCTTTGTCGTCAAACGTATTGGAAATGGCTTCAAGCACCGCCGTGGGTTCGTTGGCGATGGTCTGCGCCGCGCTGAAGAGCAGCGGTTGGAGCTTACTGAGGTCGTTAGACATAAGCTACTTCCTTTCCGGCCTCAGTGAGGCCGAGATTAATTTGGATCAATAACATTTCCCGTTGATTTTCCGTCCGCATAAACCAAGAACCGGGACTTATCCTTAGCGCTCATGGCGTCATATTCACGTTGGGAAACATGTAGCTTCCCGTCGCCGGACTTGCGCGGTCCCGTTGTACCGCCACTGGTTCCGCTGCCTCCGGCTTGATTGCTTTTCAGGCAGGCTTTATTTGCCTTTTTCCATGCCTCAATGCCTGCGTTTGCGTCGAGCTGTTCTCCATTGATTTTGAATGTCAATGTTTCTCCATCGGCATCCAGAACAGCAACCCCCGCAGTAATAAGCTGTGGGATGATGTATTGTTTGGTTCCGTCAATCAGGTCGTCGCCTATGGCGATATTGAGCATTTCCGAAAGAGTTTTCAACCGAACCCGCTCTCGTGTTGCTGCGAGTTCGGCCCTGTCGGCCTCTCGGTCCTTTTGGAGTTGAGCGACGGTCCGTTCGAGTTCGCTGGTTTTGCCCGCCTTTGCGGTTGCTTCCTTGACTCCCTTTAAGGAGTCAATCAGATTTTCAGCGTTCGCCGGATCGATCCCGGCCTCCTGAAATGCCTTTTCGAGGGGCTTGTACTTATCGAGAAGCCTGGTAACTTCACCGCGCGCCTCGCTGTACTTTTTCGACCCATCGGCTTTCACGGCATCAATCGCAGCGCCAACGACTCCGCGATCTTCTTCCGGCAAGCTTCCGAGAACTTCCTCAACTGTCTTAGGCATTGCTACGCTCCTTTGGCCTATGGCCTCTGTGCCGCCAACGGCGGTCCGGACCCAGCCCGACGGGCCGGGGTTAAAAATCCGGGGCGAATAAAAAGGGGCACGATAGTGTGGTAGCACTACCATGCCCCCTGAAGGTCCCTGAGGATTCGCGGATGGCCATCCGCTTATCCGCCCCGATCATGTCACTGCGCGACCCCTTGCGGAGCCTCTTAATAAAAGTACTATTTTGCACCCTAATTTGACTAAGAACTACGAAAATATAGATATAAATTGTGTAATATACTGAATAAACAACAGATATAACGATTATAAATAGCTCTATTGCTTTTCAAATGGCATTAAAATGCGATATTCCTTAAGGTTTTCAGCGTTTTTTTTCTGCGATGAGGCTTTGAACAGGCACAGCGAGCGCATGGCAGGCTGCTTTCGCGGTCCCCGGAGCTCTGCTTCGGGGAGCTTCAATCCATCGGGCAGGTGAAAATCGATGCGCACTTCCCCAAGCACTCAACCATCGGCAGGCAGTAATAGTGATATATTTACCGTTTTGATAGTGGTATTTCCATTTGGTTGGCATTTTCCTGCCTCGCGATGGGGACTATTCGGAAGTATGATTTTCGCTTTAATTAATAGTTTTCTGATGATTACTTAAAGAAATATGAATAACTCAAACTTAATTATAGTATGGCATGATAATTGATCGTCTTAATGCTGTCCCGTGGGAGCAATGTATTTTGCTCTCTCACCTGGCATCTGCACCCGGAAGTATGCGCCGGGTGAAATAAACCCCTTTACATGGAGGCCTGTATGAAGAAGCTTGTGCTATCCGCCGTGCTCCTTTCCTTCTGCTTTGTGCCCATGTCCCCGGTCTTTGCCCAGCCGATGGAAGGTGGAGGAATGCATGAAGAAGCGGCTATGCATCCGCGTATCTCTGCTGCGATCAACAACCTTCAGGATGCGATCGATTACATGCAGGCTGCGCCGCACAATTTCGGCGGCCATAAGGCAAAGGCGATCATGGAGTGCAAAAGAGCTATCGCTGAGCTCAAAAAATGTCTCGCCTACCGCGCGCATCACGACAATCCTAATCCGTAAGCGATTCCAGCAGACGTATTTTAAAGGATTTTTTATCCCTCCTGCCGCGCCTCAACGCGCGGCAGGTCATCTCCGTTGAATATTACCGAAATCGCCATGGGTTCGCAGCACACGGAACAATCTTCGCTGTACTCCTCGTCCCCCGAAGTATCTACCAGAATTTCAATCGTCTCTCCGCAGTAGGGACACTGCAACGTCACGGGAATCAGCTCATTCATGTTTCTTCAGTCCCCTTTGTGAATAAAACCCCAACTCCTCATTATAGTACGGTTCGCAGGTTTAAAAATGATTTCGGGAGCCATTGCCGCCGCCGGCTCATTTTCCGACCGGATCGGAAGGCATTGCCCCCTCTCCGGCGAACATAGGACTGAGGCCGATGTCCGCGATAAGGGTGTTGCCGGTGTCTTCGTCGGATCCGAAATAGTGCTCGCCCAGCCACTCCCATGCCGCCCTGGCAAACGGCTTAGGCGGCATGGACCCGATGAGCTGCGTAAGCTGGGCAACCTTGTTGTCCTTTACAGCGGGGTCGAATTTCTCCGGGTAGTCGGGTGCATAATCGAAGCTGGTCCCGGTATATCGCTGGAACAGCTTTGCAATGCGGATTTCAAGGTTTTTCGCCGCTAAACTCGTTCGCCGGAGTATCTTCTCTTCGCCCCTGAAATCCCACTGTTTCGCAACGCCGCTTGCCGAATATTTCGGCTCGGTTGCAAGCACGCCGCGCTGCCCGGCGTTGGCACGGATGAGCTGGACGATCCGGTCGCACGAGTCGTAGTGGTTTTTCAGGTGCTCCGGGTTGGGGCTGATCATTCCCGGGGGAATTTTTGCATCGGCCGGGAGCACCCAGAGATTGTTGGGAGAAACCGTCATGGACTGCTGGTCGATTCCCTGTGCATAAAAAATGCTGAACGCCTGGTACTGCTCGAGGGTCCGCGCCTCCGACTCCTTGTTGAAAAGTGCAAAACACAGGAATGCGAGGTCGTAGCTTGACGGTTCGGGCATGGTTTTCAGGTTGTCCGTTCGCGCAAAGTCAAGCATGGGGATCACCGGCAGTTCGTCGATGCCGATGGTACCGGCTTCGAGCGGAACCTTGATTTCCTTTCCGTCTTCGCCGGTTTTGATTTTGTAAACGTTCCATTTTCCCGCCTCCCAGTGCCGGTAGGTCTGGCAGGGAAGCTGTTCGTCGTTGTCGCCGCCCGGAACCGTCTCGGTAATCATTTCATCCCGGAAGTCTATCGAGAGCAGACTGCCGAATTTGTCGGTGTTCCATTCCTTCACATCCTGCGCCCGCTTGAGATAGATATACGGCAGGACCCTCTCCGTAATCGCCTCGCCCGCGGTTGCCGGCTGTTCCTCGGTGCGATAGTTATCCATGACTACGAAAACGACATCGTGCATGCGGCCATAGTGCATGGCATCCTCAACCATGTTCTGGAGCGGCGTGCCGCAGTTATCGCAATTAGTAATGAATTTCCGGAACTCCTGATTATCGCAATCGCGGCCTATAGCATCCGCAAAGACATCATCGACCTGCGCATTTATCACGGGCCGGAAAATGTTGTTGTAGCAGGAGGAGGCACGACGGTTCTCATAATATGCCTCGCGGGGATGCGGGATAAGGTAGTACGCATCCCGATACCCGCGCGAGCCGAAGTATGTCTGTTCGATAAATTCGTAAATATTGAGTTTCCGTACATCCCGCCATGCAGTCTGCGACTGCACCATGAGCCGGTCGGGCTTCGGCGGTTCGCCGTTCTGCCCGCCGTACCGTCGCGTAGTTACAATGTCGATATCCGAAGTTGCGCCGCCCTGCGGTCCGATTGCCATAATAGCTCCTTTGAAAAAGTTAGGGGGTTTGAGGGTTACCAATCAGAATATTAGTAAGGATTCCACAGACGCCGTTGCTCCTGAGCCTTTCGAAAAGCGAGTACCTGAAATGCAGATGATCTTGGTTCGATTGGCTCACCGCTCATGGTTTCAGGTGACGGAACTTATGAACCCTTCCCGGTTGCCTGATATTGATTTTGCATTACTAAGCAGTTCATCAGTGGGGTTACCTCCAGCCGTTCGTGGTGAGCCTGTCGAACCATGAACGGTGCGGAATTGATGCTCGCCCTTCAACAAGCTCAGGGCGAACGGTCCTCCTATGAGACTATACTTATGAACTGATTAGTAACTCTCCAACCCTCCGGCTCTCTAACCATTTTTTGCTTTTTCCTGCCTGCCCCTTTTTCTTAAATACTCCTCATGCGCACTTTTTTTTTCGTCGGATGCGCGCTTCCTGAATCCGGTAATCAATGGACCGGGATGATCGTGTAAATGGCGCCTTTTTTATGATCTGTCAATATTCGACTCCTTTTTCCGGAGGACAGAAGATCCTTTTCCAGCCTTATGGTTCCGGCATACGACGAGCGACAGGCGATGTGCAATGCCTTTCCGATAATAATCCAAGGCGGTTTCACAGGTATTTTCGGTCAAGCGGCCCCAAAGATCGTGCAAATCCTTACGGTATTGCGGCAAAGCGGATTGTTGACATTAGTTAAAGCGGGATAATTTATTGGATGGCAGGCAAACGATGCAGGGATTGCGGGAAATTCGCTGATGGGGTTGTTGCAATATAATAAGGATAATGAATGATTTCAAAAACATCAGTATTTGTAGACAGGCAGGAAAGGAATTCGTGAATCCCCCTGATAATCCACTTGGAATGAAAATGATAAGGGGGGTTTATAGCCCGTCCGTACGAAATGTTTTATGTTCTTTCTACCTAATGGAGGCGTTGCGGAGGTACGAGGCACCTGCTGAGCTTAAGTGAGGCAGGCATTGCCTCGTGCTTCCGCAGGAAGGGGTGTGTCGGAGACGCGGCTTTGCGCTGCTCCGACCAGGGGGAACCATTTTTTAATGGTTCCCCCATCAAAAGCCTTTGTATTTGTAATTATTCTTTCGCTGGTTCCTTCTTATCAATCCCTGCCCACTCCTGCGCCATTCGTGCGCCGAACTCCATCAGCGCGTCCACCTGGCCACGGTAGCGCGAGAGCGCCTCCCGCATTTTCGGCGAGGCGGATTCCATCTCCTCCTCGGGAATGATGAGCTCTTCCTTCGGGAGGCCGGAAGCGCCGACCGCCTGTTTGACAATTTTGCATTCAATCTCGTGGATCTCGAAGTTCTTCTTGATCTGCAGCATGACGGAATTGAGCATTTCGATGTCCGCACGGAGCTCCGCATAACGACGATCCGGCGTTTTTGACTTCGAATCAACTTCATTGGTGAGGGTCTTGTTAAGAACTTCCTTCAGGATATCGACCTGCGCCCTTGACTTGTCCCGCTCTTCGGCCACTTTGACAAGCTCAGCGTGCGCGAGTTCGAGTTTTTCCTGTAAGGTGCCCTCCTTGAGCCGGTTGGGATCCCTGCCGGTAATGAGCCAGATGAGGTCGCATCCAAGTTCGGAGAGGGTTGCGAGCGTCCTGATGGATGGTTCGCTTTTCCCCAGCTCATAATAGGCATACGCGCGCTGAGTAATGCCGATCGCCGAGGCCGTCTTTTCCTGGGAGAGGTGCAGTACATTTTCCCTGAAGGATTTGAGCCGGATGTGCATGGTGTTCATAGTTCTTTTCCCCACATGATAAAATAAATCTTGCACAAGATAATAATTGGTATTATATTAAGGGTACAGTGCTCTTTGAATGTTTGAAATAAAACAGTTCACCTTCGACGATCCCGGCATTGCAATCACCGGCACCGGTTCGCCATGGAGTACAATAGTCATCATGAACTCACTCATGCATCAGACGAAATCGGTTTTTCCTCGTTTCCGGGATTTCGAGGGATCTGGCCCACACTTCGGTATCCGCCTTCGCCCCACCCCAATTATAATCTCTCTACTCTATTCTATATTACAGTTTTTTCTTTTTCAGCTTCGGTCGGAGCCCGGTAATGCGCCCCGAAAATCCGCAATATCCGTACATAAAGGTCGATCGGCTTTGCCTGCAGTGTCCCCGGCGGCATACTCTGTACAATTTTTCCTGCACTCTGGCTTCCGCACCGGGATGGGCTTCGATCGGGTGGATTATAGCAGCGAAACCATAAGGCGATGCTGCCGGAAATCTCCCGACCTACGGATTGCTCACAAAAAAGATACTCGCGCGTACTATAGATACACAACTGATCGGCAGATACACAACTGATCGGCGTATAAACATAGATGATTCCGTGATTTTATGTCAATAGAAATTCTAAGTCAATATTTTTTTTCATTAAGGGGGTCCCATGAAACCCGTCGCGGTCGTCGCTTATGCAGCAAAGAGCAATCGCCCTTCGCTGGTGTTGCTGAAATCGGCCCTCATTGAGCGGGCTCGCAGGAAGCATGGCAAAATCAAGCCCTGTGCGGGCTGCGCAACGCTCGAAGAGTGTTTTTCCGTCTATAACAATGAGCTTTTATTATGGTATAACGACCTGTCGATCGATAGTACCCATCTCGAACATGCCCCTCTGGCACCACCGCGGCGCCAGACCGGTACGCCGCGGCGAATGAAGAAGATAGATTTGCAGCGGGGGGAGATCCCTGATACCAGACATTACAGCCCGATTTCACTGGTCCTTTAATCGAACGCAAAACGGTGGCGGTTATGAATGCGATGAAAAAAGAGTATTACCGGCCGGCGGAGATCGAGCAGGCCTTCGGTATTCCGGCAGTTACGGCGCGGTATTATTTCCATGCCGGAATTCTGAAAGGGGCGAAAATCGGAAGCATTATTCTGATTAATGGCGACGATCTTCGCGCACGACTTGCCCAGGTTGAAGCAGGGGTCCCGTCCGAAGCTGTTTTTTGTTGCGATCGGCAGGCTCGGTCGGGGGAACTTTTCCTCAAGACAGGAGCGCCCGATGATCTACGATAACACCAGGAAACGCATCCGCGAGTGCATGCTTGCCGCCGGAGGTCCACTCCTGAATCGTATCCGAAAGCTTTCCACACGAAAGCCGGATTGGTTTATCCAATATTACGTCAACGGCCGGCTGCGTTGCGAGAAATGTCCGCCCGACTATCAGACAAAAAATGGAGCCCGACGGTTCGAAGCCATGCGCCTCTCGGAAATTGAGCGAGGTGTCTATGACGATCGCCACGTACGCAGGGCGACCATGGCAGCGATTATCGATGCCTATTTGTCAGAGGTCATGGTGGGGAGACGCGGCGAAGCATCGGCGCGGTGCATGGGCGCTCATGCAAAAAAGCTCATCGGGAACTGGCGGCTGGAAACGATCGATCGGAATCCATCCCTTATCGTCAACCATTTCCGGAATTTTCCTCTCGACGGGTGGTCTCCGAAATACCGGTACAACTACTTCATCATTGTTCGCGCGGCAATCAATCACTGGATCCGGTTCCGCCGCCTTTCGCTGCATAATCCATGCCAGCTGGTTCGTATCGATCGGGGAATCAGGGTCATGGATTACGTCCCAACCGAAAACGACCTTGAAAAGATCATTATCGCCTCGTTTGAACTGGGCCTGCCGGACTGGATCCGCCGACTCTTCGTTGTCGTCTGGGAAAGCGGCCTGCGGGTCGGCGAGGTCATGGGTTTACAGATTGAAGACATAGTCCTCCACCCCGGAGAAGGTCTGCCTTACCTCATGGTGACGGTAAGCAAACAAAAGCGGGTTATGCGCAAGCCGCGGCCGCTTTCAGCCCGGTGCGCTGCAGCCCTTGCAGCTCAAATCGGTGAAAGAACCGCCGGGCAGCTGTGGTCCGTCAAAGCGCCCCCGTATAAACTTCTGCGGAATTCGGGCCTGCGGGAGGCGGCGGGGTGGGAGCACCGCTGGTTCCATGACTCCCGGAAAAAGGCAAAACTCGTATTCCGGGCAGCAGCCGGCAAGGAGATCGCAAAGGAGATGCTTGGTCATCGTACCGATGCCATGGATGATTATTACACTCATTATCAGCGCCGTGACCTGGAGGCAGCGGTAGCTTCAACGTACCTCGACCATGGCCGGGATAATGGCCAAAATAAAAAAGGCGGCAGAAGATGATCTCTTCCACCGCCTATAACCCCCTGAAAACATAGGAGTTGTATTGGTAGCGGGGTCAGGATTTGAACCTGAGACCTTTGGGTTATGAGTACAAAGGGCTCCCCGTAAAATCGCTGTTTTTCAAAGAATTTCGGCGTTTTTACACCACTGCGACCTGAATGTTTTCACACCTGTTTTCACAGTGACCTTGAAACCGTATAGCTTGAGCGCTCCGCAAACTGTTTTTATGCCAGTAAGTCGAAAGCATTGGAGTTTTCCAGCCGGCGATGTCCATGATTTCCCTTTCACTATTCCCAAGAGCGCAAAGATCGCTCGCAGCAACATGGCGCAAATCATGGACCCGAACATTGGATAGTCCCGCCATCTTCAGGCACGTCCGGAAGGCTTTTCTAAAATCGCCGAGAGAGTGGAATTTGCCGCTCTTATCTTGCCGGAAGAATAGCCATGGACATTCCTTCGGAATACCATTCAGAAAGTATGGCCTCATTTCATCAGGCACCGGCTTATAAATCGGTATTCCGGCTTTGCTGGTCGGGATGTAGACCGTATTCGTGAATGCATTATACGCTTCCCGTGACAGTTGCGTTAATTCGCTTTTCCGCGAGGGCACAAGAATTGAGTACCGAATGAAGGGCAATAGATACGGGAAATGCTTCTCGATTGCATTAAAAAGACGCTGCCGCTCCTCTATATTCAAATAGCGGTCTCTTGGTCGCTCTTTCGCCTTCGGGAAACGCGCTTTTGTGATAGGATTCTCTTTAACAAGGTTTAATTCAAGGCATAGGTTGAACGCTGCCCGGACAATCTCAATAATCCGGTTTACCGAGGCATTGCATGGCGGTTCCCCTGTTTTCCTCGTTGGACTGTTTCTAAATACTTTTAAGTATCCTTCAAAAGAATCCGCGAAGCCATTTAAGGGTATATCGCCAAGTTCGGCGGCGAGCATGTTGCACCGCGATACATCCGATGCTGAAACCTTGTTTCGCTTTTCCCTAAAAATCGCAAGTATTTCGCCAAAACTTTTGATTGTCAAAGAGCGCCCGGCATCTTCCGCCCGAAGCCCGGCCTTCATCTTTTCGAAAAGGGCTTTTGCTTCTTCACGGGTCCCGCCGATCAAGGTGCATTGCTTTTGCACGATCTTTCCGTTTATGCGGAGCCGTGCCTTCACCTTGTATGTGTTATGCATTCGTTCTATTCCCATAAGCTCAATTCCTTCCAGGCTATGGGAACAGATACGGCTTGTAGATAATATACCACCTTGTACCCTCTTGTGCTCTAAATTGCTTCCTGTTTTTCCAGTAACAGCCTGCCCGCCGCTATTCGTCGGTCGATAATATGCCGGTCATAGTGAAGCAGCCGCCCTACCCTTACCACGCCCGGAAACCGGCCGGCTGCTGTGTGCTTCGAAATGAATTTTTTCGATACTCCGCAGTATCGCGCTGCTTCAGCGCCGGATATCAGGCGGCTGTCCTGTTCTCTGCCGTGCCCCGGCGATCCGTTTTCCCCTAAATCTTGTGTACTCATTTTATCTTTCCTTTCCGCGAATAGTGTTTATGGTTTATCGAGGGTTTTGAGCATCTTGGCTTCTTCTTTTTCCAGGTTCCAAAGAAACTCATCCGCTTTAGTTTGATCAATGTTTTCAAGGGCTGCATAGGTTGCCCTGTCCATAGCATTTTTAGCCCATCTTTCCGCAATCTCGGAAATTAATTGGCGGTCAAGTGATTCTTTAATTTTCTCGATATCAACAGGCAACAAGCTTCCATTTTCGCCCTGTAGGGCCGCTCCATTTTTGCCTCCGTCGCCCTTCCCGGTGGATGTCGATTCGCTCTCCCTGAAACAGTGGTTAAACGTGCTCACTGTTTCTTTAATTAGCTTACTCGTTGCCATTAGAATAGCTTCGATGTCCCGATAAAGGAAAGGATGCCCGTCAAAATATTTTTCCTGAATGAGTTTCGTTGCCTCCTCATAAGCGAAGGATTCAACAATGAGGTCGGTCGCATAATTTAGGAAGATTTCCACCAGTGATTGCAATTGGGAATTGGGATCGCCTTCATTAGAATCGATATCGTCGATGGCTTCACAGTTCAGTATCGATTTCAGCTTTAAAACCAACGTATAAAGCATCCAGAATAAAATTCTCTCCTTTAATTTGAAAATTTCAGCCTTGTTTTTCATATCCTGGTTGGTATTAAAGAGTAATAGCTTGAGCGCATGAAATTCTCCAAATAGCTTCCGTCCAACTCGGTCTCTTTCCCGGATGACTTCCGGTCTATTGCCTGGATGCTGTTTTTCGACTTGTCTTCTCATCATGGAATAAGGTTTAACGGTAGGTATCTCGTATTTATCGGGATAATTACTTATGGCTATATAAAATCCATACTCGGAGGCGTGACTCCTTATTTCATCCACTATTCGGATGGCCCATTCCTTCGGCGTTAAATTGCATTCGATATTTTCAAAACGCTTCATGTTTGTTGAGGTTGTCATTTTAAATTTCCACCTTTAATTCGGAAGATGACCTTTGGTTTTTAACGATTGCCTCAATTTCCTTCAGGCGGCTTTCAAGGTCCCCTTGTTCGACCGCCTTAATAAACACGTTCGCAAGGTATCCGACCGCGTTAGCGACACGCGGATCGATTGCCCCTTTCCTGACCTGGTTGATCGTTTCGGCGATAAGCAGGCGCACGTCCTGGCAATCTTCGACCTTCACGTCCGGCGCGTCGGCATTGAGCGTTTTCATGCAGTGACGGCGACCTCCCAAGGCTTGCGCCTCCTGCCGTTCGCCCGCCCTTGCCGGGTCATGGAAAAAGCAGAAATCCGACCCCGGAAGCGCCGCGACGGTACAGCACGATCCGTCCGGCTTCGCGCCCTTGCATTTTTTTTTATCAGCTTGTGAATTTTCCATATTTTCGCCTTCCATGCCTACTTAACAAGGCCCGGTGGTGTCTACTTCTTCATAATATTTTTCACCATTTCAAAACTCATCCCGCAATCCATTGCCAAATGTCGATACATTCCGTCGTTTTTATGGGATTCATTGGAGCTTTTATAGGTCAGGTTGTAACATTTCCGGCAGCCGAAATATTTCGCGCCGTTCGGGAGGTACAGCTTCGCGGTGCGCCTCCCGCCGCAGCCCTGAAGAGGGCAGATAAACCAATACCGAAGCCCGCCCTTCGGCTGATTCGTGGTAGTCAGTGAAACCGGATATTTCAGAGGCACGCCATTGCTGGTATAATCCAGTGTGAAGGTATGCCCAATAAGGCTATACCCTATACTTGCGAAAGGCTCATCGTTCCAGCTCCATGTAATTTTTCCCACATATTCATATCCACTACCCTTCCGTTGTATTGCCTCGGCTATAATTCTGCCATCGATGTTCAGACCATCTTCTTTTACATGCCTTGTTCCACCGTAAAATTTTCTTCCGCTGCCGTATCCGCCCATAATAATTTTTCTTTCCGCCGAAGGATTTACCTAAATAGTGGTGAATATTCAGTTCCCCGGTAAAAATTCGGTAAAAAATCAGTCAAGTTTCAGCGTTTTCTCCGTAGCCTCATCAAAGCATTTCAGGATGTTTGTATGTTCAATAATGCCCGTATAAGCAATGCTCCCCGTTTTCAGCTTCTCAAGGGACTCCTCCAGTCCGTCTTTCATCTTTAAAAGGTCTTTAAGACTCTCTGTGCTCAGGTCTTTGGCCTCAATGGCCTTGATGACCTTCTCAAGCTGCGAAGCGGTCGATTCAATCCTGGCTCGTCGATTAAGCCGATGATTCTCAAGAAGCGCCTGGGATTCGGTAAATTCAATGGTTGCAATTTCCTTTTTAAATTCATCCTGCCACTTGAGGAGGGTCGGCTTTGAAACTCCGATCTCCGCAGCGATTTTATCAAACGAGTAACCGCGAGCCCGAAGCTCGATGAATTTTTCCTGCTCATCTTTTGTGGGTGCCATTGTAATTCTCCTTTTTTAGAGTTCCGAAAATATTGAAAAACATGGTACGGTGTCGCCTGGTATCATTTTGCTTTCGGTCGCAGGTTTCGTTAGTATCGGGGTGTCATATATACACCCCCCGATACCAAAAAACGAAACCAATTCCCAATTTCCAAAACAAAACCATTTCGAAACCATTTTGATACCAAACGAAACCAATCATTCATTTCCACCATCCATTGTAAAAAAATCATCATTAGGGGCAATTTTCCATAAATCGCCATCGCGAATTATTTTTCCAGCATTGCTAAAACGCGTAATTTGAGATTTCGCGGCGGCTATGCTTTTGCCCGTTTTTACCATAATTGCTTCGGCAAGGGCGGTATAGTTATAGGTCGGTTGAAGTTCTCGTAATTGTTCGAGAAGGACATCTCTTTTTTTCTGCGCGGCAGGCTTCTTTTCCGGCGTATCGCAAGAAATGAACATGCCCGCTCCATCATCCCACGTAAATGAAGTTGAAAGGCTATCTGAAGCGCTGCGGTTTTTTCCGTAATCGAAATTTGTAGTAAGAGTCCGGATATCGCCGTTCTCTCGGACTCTTTTTATGGTGAAAACACTTTCTGACCGCCTCATAGCTTCACTGCCCAAGTGACCGCGTGCTTTTTTTCCGGTATGGTCAGCAGGGTTATGGTGAATCGTCGCTAAAATGCCGAATTCCCGTTTCGTCGCTTCCGATAGCAGCCAGAATAAGAATTCGTTGCATTCACCAGGGTCATTTACATCTCTTACGAAGTCACCAAGACCGTCCAGGATCAACAGGGCAAGGTCAGGGGTGGCGACAATGTTTTCAAGGTAACACTTCCTCATTGCGAGATTCGGAAGCATTTTAATAAGCTCAAAGCGTAAATTTTGCGGAACGGTTCCATTTTCCACATTCGCCCGTTTCATTGTTCGCAGCCATAACTTTGCATGGTCCTGTTTGCTTTGTTCGGTATCGACGTAATAAAACAAACCCTTTTGATCGGCTTTGATACCAAAGGTGTCCGCCGATGGTGTTATTCTGGCTGCACATGTCACTTCACCCAATGTTGATTTGCCGGACCCGTGCTGGGCTATCAAAAGCGTCATATTTCCTGGGCTGCAAATACGAGTGTCAGAAAGAGTTAATATTGGGGGCGTTTCTGGGGGTATGTTATCCCAAGAGGGCGCGTAGACGAGCGAGAGGATAGCATCCGGACTTGAAATATTTTCCACTGTGTCTGTATCAGTCGTCGTAGCACTGTCATAAATCGGCGTTTTTCCCGCCAGATCGATAAGCGCCTCTTTCGTGCCGCCCGCCAGCAGCCAGTCCGTAACATCGCCCTTCGCCGGCAAGCCAGGAAGTTCAAGTATTTTTACCTCCCGAGCAATGCCTTGAAGCGCATTGGCAACTTGTAAGCCGTGTTTCCGTCCGGGCAGGTCGTTATCTGGTAGAATAACAATCTTACCCCATCTTAGCGATTCCGAATATTCCGGAAGCCATTTTCCGGCCCCCCCGCTGTTCGTTGTTGCACATAATCCGATTTTTTCCAGGTTTTCAACATCTTTTTCGCCCTCTGCAATAAAGATCAATTCCTCCTCTGCAATAGCTTTGGCGATTTTGGGCAAGTGATACAATACCCGCCGGGCGCCATTAAGACCATAACCGGCAGCCGTTTTCACATAAAAGGTTTTTGGGTTCCCTGGGATTTCGACGCGAACAACCGAAAATAGATATGCATCTTTTTCATCCGTATACTTGTATTCGGTCTCATTTCTCAATGCTTTTTGAAGCGATTCTCCGAGAAACAAATTCTTCATTTCCAGCCCAATCGCCGCAACAATATTTTCGGTGGCGCAACCGGCATGGCAATAAAGCAGGATTTTATCGCAGCTTAAAGTAATAGATAATGACGGGCTTTTGTCCTCATGGCAGGGGCAGCATGCTTGCCAGCTGTTTTCACCGGCAGTGTGTATCTTTTCGAGGTTCCTTAAAGCTTCAGGCAAGTCGATCATATTTAGCCCCGTCGATGCTCCCGGCAATTATCAGCGTCCCACGCCTGAAGTATCATGTTCACCTGCCGATCAAAGCCCTGTGATGCAGGCTGAAAGCCATTTAAAATCCGGGAAAGTTTTCCATAATCCCAGTCCAAGGCCTTTGCAAGGTCCTTTATTTTTCGGCCTCGCTTGGCCAGCTCAGCCTTGATACTGAAGAGCGGTTCCATAGCATCCCCACGAAGAATTTATTATTGCCCAATTTCCTGTTGCGTAATAGTATATATCATTTTTGGGCCCAATAAATAAAGGCAATGCACCTCAATAGGCAGATTTAATCGCAACTTATCCTAAGTTATCCGTACTTATCCTAACTTATCGCAATTGTGCTTTTAGAAGGGGAAAAACTACGCTGATTCTTTTCCAGAAGGGTGTTTCGAGGATTTGCACTATGATATGGTAGAAGCTTTTAAAGATTCAATAAAGGCTATAGCAGCAGTCGCACGCTTTTGAAGTTCGTTGTTATCGCTATTTTTGATTATAGCGTACCCCTGGCTTCTGCCTTTTTGGTTTTTATAAACTGTTACGATAAGCCCATCATAAACGCCTTCTGCAATTCTTTTAGTAAAAATTCGCATCTTCGATTCATCGTTTTTATCTCCTCCAAAAGGTTCTATATAGTGAGGAACTCTGCTATTTTCCATAGCCTTTGCGATATGTACCGTTTTAGCGAAATAATATTTTTCCCCGAGGGATGATTCACTATAGGTGATCCATTTCTTACCATGGTCGTCTCTATTTCGTTGAGAAGGTTTTGATCGTGCTTTTGTGGACGCTGGAATATCCGCCGGCAATTCGAATTTATTCTGGAAGGGCTCCTCTTTTTCTTTACCCGTTTCTCCTGCCTCGTTCGTCGTTCCTTCTCGCGGCGTATCTTCTTTAAGCGGCTGCTTTTGCGGCAAGGCTCTTATTTCTTTTGCATGCCTTTTTTCCGCCCAGGCCCTCCAAAAAGCAGAACTCTTAATGCATGCCTTGCAATTTTCAAAAAGCTTCTCATCGGCCTTGCCTTTAAACATACTGCAGAAAGGGTTCGGGAATCCAAGCGAAGAAATATTCCCAGTATCTACCATATCTATCAAAGGAATTCTCGCGCGTGCTAATTTCGCAATGTTATGCTCTGGAATAGTGGCACAATCGATAATTTTTATATGGTTTATTTCAGGCTCAAAACGGATTCCAGTCGCGCCGCCGTTGCGGCCATTACTTTCCATCCAAGGATTTCTTTCTTTAATAATGGATCTCATATGCGCTTGAGCTACGGTATCACCAAATGTCATAAAATAGCCGTCTAGGAGCTCCCCATCTGCCACGGCAAGCCAAAGCTCCTTGTTTTGGAAATCGCCTTGCCATTGCACAAGATCGCCGAAAAAGCTTCGGGCAAGTGGCGATCCCCATAAGCCATATAGAGCGCTTTCAAGTAGTGTGAGCCTTTCCCTAGCGAAATCAAGCGGCGTATGTTGATAGGCAGGATCGTATTCAAATAGTCCCTCTTCATATTCATCTGGTACCAGCGCCTTCGCAATCGGAAATGCTGCTTTGTTTATTGCCTCGTTCAGTATCAATTCGTTCCCCCTTCCGGGCTCTTCCGCTATTGGCTCTGGTCCCGCCGCTTCGCTGTCCGGCGACTCCTTCCCGGCTGCTGGTGCAGTTAAAAGCTTTCTCCCGGAGTGTTCCTGCAATTCTGCCTTGTTTAATTCAGTATCAGATAGTTCTAAAAGAAATTTAAAAACCTGATTTCTTACGTGTGCGAATGGAATTGGAATTGTTCCATTATTTAAAAGCCATTCTGCGCTTTTATCGCAGTCCCATAGATACTTAATCAACTCATCCGAAAATATAGCGGGACTTTGTTTTTTCAGCCAATCTAACAACTCCAGATCGTTTCTTATAATGTCGAGAATTGGCTTAAACTCATCCGGCGAAATAGTCCGGTCACTGCCGTCAGGGTCGTTAAGTGCAAAATTTATAGCAGGTAATTCTCCTATCCCAAGGTTTATCTTCACAATAGTCCATTGGCTTTGCACAATCTCAAAAAACCTATTATAATTTTTACGGATTTCCGCTGATAATACTTGCCCGACCGCCGGGCCTGCCTTTGTAATCTGGTCGCTTTTCATCGTGTTTATCAAATGATATCTATTCTGTGCGAAGTCCAATAATCGGCTTTTTGCATTGGTATCATTATACAGGTATTTCAAAAAGGAGAACAAATCATCTTTCTCATAAACAAGTTGACCGGCCATCGGCGGCTTGTTTTTTTCAAAATAATTCTCTTTCATCTCTCCGAGTTTGTCATATTCACGGTATTCATTAAGAATGTTCATTAATTCCGCATCAGGGTAGCTGTTAATCCATGAAATCACTTGCCAAGATTCAAGCACCACTTCTTTTAAAGGTGGACAGGGTCCTATATCTGTAGGAAAATTCAGTAATTCTCTTATAGCGACTATTTTCTCGTTAATTGTTCCAATCGGCGTATTTTCAGCGACAGAGCAGGTGTGTTTCGCAAGCGGACTATGTATTAAATCAATAGCAGATAACCGATCCCAAAAATCGTCAATTCTTTCTTCGATAGTTCGCATTTTGCCGGAAAGGACGGTGTCGTGGTCTTTGTTTTCAGGATCTTCATTTAAAACATTCCCTGCATTCTCCGCTGTTTTTTTATTGTAATCTTTGAGTATTTGCTGTAAATTTATCGTTAATGCTTCTTTCACCTTAACTAATAATGTGCCTTGAAATGCATGCAACTGGCCCAAGTAAAACCCAGTTACTTTATCGTCTGCTTTTCTTTGTGCCCCCTTTTGCCTTTCTGCAAGAAGCGCCTGTTTATTTGCGCCTTCAATTTTACTGATTTCTTCTTTCAAAATATCATTTATTTTGGCTTCCGTAAGCTCTTCGGGATATTTCGTAAAGTAATCAGTGTATATTCCAATTATGCCTTTATGTTCAGTATTACCAAAATACCTTTCCTTCGTTAATTCACAACCCTTATTAAATATTTGCGAATATTTTTGTTCTGAACCAAAACCTGGATTCTGCGATAGCTGTTGCCGGAGCGCATTAATTGTTCTGGCACTGCGCATTGAATCTTCTTGTTGAAATTGATTAAGCTTAAGTTTCAAGAGATCAACTTCCATAGTATCCCTCTCTAAAAAAGTTCGCAGTGCAAGCACTCATTCGGCAGTCATTCAAAAACGCTCATCGGCGGGAATCGTCCACAAGGCCTCGAATTTCTTTATTTTTCACCTGCCGCAACAGCTTTTCCAGCCGCCCGCCGGCTGAAGCATGAGCAACAACGATTTCATCCGCAAGCTCCAACATGAATTTGTTGCGCCGGAAGGCCGTTTCCACCGTGACTCTTGTAAAATATTTTTCGAATGGCGTCACCAGAAGCAGCCGTTCGTTATCTATTTCTTTTTTCAAAATCCGGTCGAGTCGCCGAGGCAGGCCTCGCGCAAGTGCCATGATTATAGGCTGCGTTCCTTTAAGCAGGAAATGAAATACATCCTTTTCAATCTGCGAATGGAAACCGGAGATGATGCAGTTACCGGCTTCACGCTGCGCTATAGCCCAATCGTAAGCTTTGGAGACAATACTTGCAGGATATCGCCTGGAGCAGAGGAAGGCGGTCTTATGGTTTTTAAGGATGCCAGGGTTGCCAAGTGAATTCATAGCGTGCCGTAGTGCCTGCAGCTCAATACAGAGCAAAGAGCAGACCTAAAATCATCTGTTGATATTAAGGTATTCATTGCCACGCTGGTATTTAAATCCAGCAGGAGTATGTTTAAATTTGCTCTTCTTAACGGAGATTGCCCCTTTCTGGAACTCACGCTGTTCATCAAAAAGAAGTCTCGTTTTTAATAGCGTAATGTTGTCACCACCCTTTACACGAATGATGTTCCTATCATGCTCCCCGTGGACGGGAGAAAAAACTCTGGAATCACCAAATTCTGATGTATTGGCCTGAATAATAGTGCAATGAATATCAATTGCTGCTGATTCGACAATATTTGAAAAATATGGGATATCTTGGTTCCATTCCACAGCAAAAAGGGCATCAATTTTGCCACGGAAGACGCCCCGGTGGAAGATATCTGTGAGCTCGTAACAATTGAATATCGTAAATACAACACCTTTCCAATGAATTAAATGATAGTTCGGGGCTTCCGGGACGACAGGGAAAATATCCAATTCTTTGAATGCATCGATTTCATGTGGGGAATAATAATTCTTGGTCCGGGCAACAACAGCACATTGGTTAATCCCATCCTCTTTATAAGGCAAAGCTGCTACAACAACGTTATTAACCGAATGCTGGCTATCTTTTTGAACAACGATGTGTTCTAGCCCAAATATTAGTCCGATCTTTTGCTTCCTGGCGTATGAGATCATAAGTGGAAACCATGACCACGGTATGCAGACCTCAGGAAGAATCAATAAATCACAATTCTCTTTCTTGGCAAGGTTTAGCAATTTTGAAAGCTCTTTCCAACGAGTATCGCTCAAATTTGGATTTCCGTGGGGGAGTTCATAGGATGCTTCAATGTCTTTTTTAAGAACACGCAAATTTGCAACACCTATCGTAATTCCATTTTCACCTTTATCATATTCATCGGGAATACTTATCTTTATAGGAATGCTATCTTCAGGATTAATTTTTGACTCTAACCTGTCAGGTTCACCGAACATCGTTAGAATCGGTTGAGATTTTGAAACGGCCTTTAAAATGGTAAATAAATCTTCCTCATCTTTATATA
Source organism: Fibrobacterota bacterium (assembly GCA_003164335.1). Classification (GTDB taxonomy): domain Bacteria; phylum Fibrobacterota; class Chitinivibrionia; order Chitinivibrionales; family Chitinispirillaceae; genus BOG-1184. The sequence continues at coordinate 11,921 of PLTF01000029.1, read as the reverse complement.
TATACCGAAATTTTGATAGTGGCCTGCTTAGCCGGCGAGCCAAATATTCTAGAACAGCAGAAATTCCAAGTTGCGCCAAGTTGCCGTTGAACCTTGAGAACTGCAAAAATGGCCATACAATATATTGCGCCCGAGAGAAATGGCCCTGCCGGACTTTAGCGGCATATTGAACAGTATCCTCAGGAAAATCATCCACCTCCAGCACCCAATTGTTTAGCTCTTCTTGATTTTCTAATGAAAGCATATTTGCGAAAGCTATCTTTCTTAGTTCCTTTGCATCTTTTCGTATCACTTTTAAAATCGACCTATCATTATGCATCAAATTCAATATGAGTTCTTCCGTTTGATTCCAAAATTGCTGTAGGTATTCTTTCTCATGTTTAATGAACAAAAGCGTAAATTGCTTTTCCCAAAGCCTGATAAAATCAAACAGATTTCTTCCCTGCCAGAATCGAGATAGTTGCTTCCGAATTGTCTCAGATAATTTTCCCGCCGATAACCTGTGAGCTATAATCTCGCTTGAAAGAAATTTCGATAATTCCATCCCATTTTCGCGAACAGCTAAAATACTTCTGAATTTATTCAGCGAGCCCTCCATCAAAATATCGAAAGCGGCCGTTTCGAGCTCTCTTCCTTGCTCATCGGTCGGTAGAAATCGAAATTCGCTATTGTGCCGCCGGAGTTCCCCAATGAATGATTTTAATCCCGCCCAACTGTGATCCCGATCGAAAAATGTACCAACCAGCTTTTCAGATTTTATTTTAAAAGGCATTCCTGTGAGTATATAAGTATTGGCAGTATCAGCATCTTTCCTTAGGATTCCAGTTTCAATAAAATAATTATCTATTATATTGCCTATGCTTTTAGCGCTTCTGCGGGGAGGGTTATCAAAAACAAAAAGCATATCATCAACATATCTGCCATAATATCTGGGGTTAAGCTTGCGAACTACCGATTGATCCCATTGATGTAGCGAAAGATTGGCAAGTATTTTTGAACTTTGAAGCCCGATTGGCAGCAATCCATCTCTATCCTCGGGGATTTCGATACCGCTGGCTGCTAATATTGGAGAACATGCCCTGAAGTAACATTCATGAATTCTTAATAGGAGATAGCAAAGTGATTTTTCATAATCATCATAAGTATTTCTAAATATCTGATTCCAATTAACGTCAACATTATAAAAAAAACGTGAAATGTCCATTGAAAGCAGGACAACGCTACTGCCAGTTTCAAGGCTTATTTCTGCATATTTTAATCCCGTATCTCTCCATTTTTTATATTGGTCAAAATATAATCTAAACAGCTTAGTATGAGTAGGTCGAGATAATCGGTTAGCATAACAATTATCTGTTAGTTTTTTATTAATTCTTCGACCGACATGCATACACCAAAGTACATCTAATACCCGCAACTCTAATGGCAAATCAATAAATAGATCAATCTGATCAATGTGGTATTTATCTTGCGTTCTGTGATTCGAGATCCACCTACCGCCTCCGCTGTCTTCATTGGATTCTGATTTAAGAGATTTTGGAATTATTCTATAATGGATTTGGCCAAGTAGATCCCAAATGTTTTGGGAGTCTGGGTTGGTTGAAAAATCATCAAGAAATTGCAGGCAGCGAAGCTTGAAATTATTTCTTTTATTTAGGTTGTTAAAAATATCATTACAGCATTGAAATCGAAAAAACAAGTCAACCTGCTCGTAATAGGCTTCAGAGAGAAGAAAATCAATAGCCTTGGATAGGTCGTCTTCAATAGATGAACTGGCATGGATCATTCTTCAGCACTCCCTTCCAGCTCATCCCCCATACGATACTTGATATCATAGTTGATAATAAAATCGAGCTCTTCAGCGGTGAAACCGTAATGCTTGGCGAGAAGCATATCGATCTGATCAATAATATCCTTTGCTTTTGCAGGGTAATATTCATCATATTCGATATCGCCTGATGGATACGTACGAGAGCATTTCACAGATGTTGATTTCAATCGCTTTTTATACTCTTTAACTATTGTAGAGAAGTCCGGAGGATTGTCATTTATTCGGAAAGCATTAATGTTCTCATTGCCGAAATCCCTGCAATTACTCATTGCTTTATAATATAGGTAAAAAGTTGATGACGCTATAATCGAAGTAATAAGATATGCAGAATCCAAACAATTTCCCTTTATGCAATGATAATGTGATGAGTTAGCACTTGCATTCCCGGAAGGGTAAAATGGCAGGCTTCTTATCCAATATGTTGGCCCATCATGGAACCAACATTCTCCACTATTTCCCTGAATTAATTGAATGCTTCTTTTTGCCCCAATAATCTTTAGAAGAATATTATTGGCTATCGGCAAACCCGTTTTCAAAGGAATCAAACCCAATTTTGGAGCTTCTACAAATGATAATCTATCAAATAATGTACTTCTTTCTTCGGAATACCAATGCTGATATGGCGATGTGAGGCACGGTTGTTCAATTCGAGAAGATATAAAAACAGTTAATCTTTGTTCAACGCCATCAAACAATTTTCCAGGACGATTTGAAAAAGAAGATAACCAGGCTTTTTTAGTAAATAATAAATCCATTATTTCTGTAAAACCATAGCCTGAACAAATGCTGACCGGTGTAATCATGCCCATATAAGATTTGCCTGAACCGATACAATATGACCGCTCAATAACGAGGCTATATATATTGCGACCGGCAAGGGACTTATAACCTTGCTCGTTAAATGAATAATCTATTTTAGCTGTTTTAACATAGGGTGGATTCCCTATCACCACATCAAAACCGCCTCGATGCATTTTCTCATAGAACTCTACAAACCAATGGAACGGCTGGTGCGTTTTTCCCCAGCCACTGAATTTCGTATCTGAAAAATCCGATCCAAGATATGACACCGCAAGAAACCGATTAAGGCGGTTATTCAGCTTTTCAAGTTCTTCATTGAGCCGTTTCTTCGCCTTATGGTGGCTTTCATGCCCCCGGTCTTCAAGCTGGTCGGATTTAAAGTTCTCGAACGCCATGCCGATTTTCTCTGCCTCTTCAATAATCGAATCATATTCTTTTTCCGAGACGAAAGCGTTTGACAATGATTGGTTTTTGAAGTTCTCAACAGAGGCGTATCCCACCAGTGTATTCCCCGCTCTGATATTGAAGTCGATATCCGGCAGCGGTTCAATTTGCCCGGCAGTATCGACCTGAGCGACGAGCTTGAGAAAGAGCCGAAGTTTGCAGATTTCTACGGCTTCCTCCATGATATCCACACCGAACAGATTGTTGATAATGATGGTTTTATAAATGAAGTAGTCGCCCGGATGTTTCGCCATTTCATCAAGATGTTTTCGGAAATCAGGATATTTCTTATTACCAGGGTCAAGCTGGTCTGCATCTTCAACAAAATTCTTCATCCTCTGAAGACAGGCAGCATAGAGCTCTTCAAGGATGTTGAGCGCGGCAAAGAGGAACGCGCCCGATCCGCAGGTAGGGTCGAGAATGCTAATCGAAGTGATTCCGTCATAGAATGCCCGTAAAAGCTCCGGACCTTCGCAATTATGAATTGCATCCTCGGCGAATTGGACTATGTCGAGATTATAAGTGATGAGATCGTTGATCGCAGAGATTTCGCCACCCTGCATTTTATTCCGGATTTCCAGGCAGCGTTCGCGCCGCGCGACATGTTCCCTCCAGATTTCGGTCGGCAGTCCATAGCCGTCGCTGCATGGCGTGTTCCAGTTCCCCCGTTTTGAAACCTCTTTTACACCTGCCTCAATCTGCTTCGGAAGCGGGATTATTTCACCGGGCCTTGATGCACGACCGGCAGTGACGTCTTCTGTATCGGCAATAACCCCTCTCCGCATTGCGGGATAAAGGTAATGATCCGGATTGTTTTTCAGCAACCTCCACAGGCTCGATGCCGGTTGAAATGCTATCGCGCACCTCTTCTTTGCTGCATCGAATAGCCAGGGGATAATCGTGTTTTTGCTTATGTAGCCGGTAATATCTTCCTTCGTATAGTAGGCGCCCATCTGTTTCTGATTAATGTACTTCTCGAAGATATACCCCAGAACATCCGGGTTGATCTCATTATCTTTATGCAACGGGCGGTCATCGAGATGCCAATGAAAATCATCAAAGAAATCGAAAACATTTTCGAAAGCGCTGTCTGATATTTCAATCTCCGGGTATTGCTCTTCCAGCTTATGGACATCGAAAAACCCGCCATTGAGGTAGGGCACCCTGCCGATAAGCTCATCGAGCTCGCGAGAATGTTCTCGGTTTCCGAGCCCATCATGAAAGAGCCTGAGGAGAAAATGCCGGTAGAAATTGAGGAATTTATCCTTTCCCTTTTTCTTCTGTACCATTTCAAGACGGTTTCGGAGATAGTTATCGTCCCCATCAAGAAAGCATTTTTTCTGGATGAAGTAGCAGAACATGAGCCTGTTGAGCATGAGCGATGCATACCATTCGCGGTCGGCCTGCCCGGTAATGCCTTTAATGAATTTGAGAAAAACGGCATGCTCTTTTTTGAACCGCTCATAGAATTTCTTTGTAACCCTATCGACATCAAAGGCGCTTTTAGCCCGAGAAACGACCCCGAAGATGGTGATATCGCTCTCTTCCTCGATGCCTATTTCGAGATGGGAAAGTTTCTGCAACAATGCTTCACCGGATTGAGAGAGGGTAAACTCATGCTCGCGAGATGCAAGCGGTTTCCCCTTTTCACGCCTCAGCCATTGCCACTTCTGGCGAGTCTTTGCGGCATCGGCATAGATGACGATATGCTCTACCGACGATTTCCTGACCTGATTATCAATCTTTCGGCGGACGGCCGAATCAGGAATTGCGCCCCGCTTGTCAGGAGAGCACTGAAATACCACCATGCCGCGCTTCTCGACAAGGCCGGTCAATGAATAATTTGAGCCGTCGATAGAGACATGAAGCGGCCGCGCTTCATACGGGTCCCAGCCGAGTTCTTCGATAAAAAGCTCTTTGAATGCAAAATTTTTCAGACATTTGCGCGCACGTTCCTTATTTAAAGCCATAAAACAATCTCCTTACAGTTTCGCAATCAAGCCCATGGAGCAGATGATTTGTGCCTGATGGGAGCCGGTTTCATCAGCCTTTTCGGTAAGTCGTTCCTCATCCTTGAACCGGATGACGAGCGTGGCAAGATCATTATCGGAAATACTGGTTTTCAATGCCTGATTCAGGATATCTATAGATTCGTTGGTTAAACGGTTTCGGTGTATTTCATCGATAACGCGTTCAAGTTTATTCATAAATTCTTCGCTTATAAAAAGATCGCGTTTATCGCCCAGGGTGCGTAGATACTCCTTGAGCTGCTCATAAGTTCGGTAACGCGCTCCGCGCCGGCTGCCGAGGTTACCACCGACTGATTTTTCACTTGACAGGGCATGCTTGGCGGCAATAGATACCAACTCGTGGTGCTTTTCATCGCGTTCCAATGCCGGGGTATTCGGCGCACACTTTGCAGCTTCAAGGATATTCGAAGCCGATTCCGATGCTATAGACCCATCTTTCCCTATCCGCACGAGAGCGTCGTTGCCTTCGCCGGTCTTCATGTAAACGATAACACCTTCGGGATTCGTTGGAGCCTGTTTATACGCTTTGGCGGAGAATGCGACATTCGGCAGATCCTGTACGATGCGAAGCAAAGATTTATCCTTTTCAAGCGCGTTCTTCCATATCTGGAATGCCATGGAGGTCGGGTCGTTGTCGTCGTCCTTTTCCTCATCAAGGATTCCGGATTTCTCATGGTAAAGGTCCAGAATTTTCTGCTCCTCGAAATCTTCGAAAAAGGACTCGTCGGCTCCTACCACCTGGGCATTTTCATGCAACCGCTGGCGGACTCGCCCGCGAAGATTGATGAGTTTTTCTATGCCCGTTGCAGGCAGGAAAGAATAGCACCATATCTGTTCGGATAGCTGCCCGATACGATCGACGCGCCCTGCCCGCTGGATGAGGCGGATTATCGCCCAGGGCAGATCAAAATTCACGACAATATTGCAATCCTGAAGATTCTGTCCTTCGCTGAGGACATCGGTAGTCACGAGTACCCGCAGCTCATCATCCGCTGAAATATAATCATCCGATGCAATCGATTTTTTTTCGTTGCTGACCGGGCTGAACCGCCAGGCCATCATAGTCGGATCTTCCGAATGTCCGGTAACTCCTTCGAGGTCGGCTACGCCGCGCAATTCGAGCGCAGAGACAAGATAATCGACCGTATCGGCAAACTGGGTAAATATCAGTATTTTATCGTTTTTATGCGTTACCGTGATCAATTCATGAAGGGCATTGAGTTTTGCGTCATTTTCCTGCTTCCACACGCCAAATGATTTATGAAGTTTCAGAAGTGCACGGGCATCGGTGAGAAGGCTCTGAAGCAGATTCGATTCGAAGAGGTTGGCACGAAGCCATTCAAACCGGTTCTTATATTGCCCCTTATATTCTTTGTAAACTATCTCTGCGCGTTTACGGAAATCGTCCTCCGTTAGGAGTTGTTCCTTTTTTTCGGCGCATATATCGCCGCCTTCCGATTCAAGATCGAACAATTCCGAGCTTAGCGAATTATCATCCTGATCATTGATCCTGCTGTCGAGCATTTCGGCATCCTGTGTTCCAAGCGGAACCTCCTTGCCGTTTTCTATAGCATAGACGAAGACAAAATTCCTGAGAACATGGCGTTCGATGGATTGAATGAAGGTCGGGCCGCCGCTTTCTAGCCGTTTGAAAAGATTTGTCCTGCAATAGCCCATGAGCCTCTTGCCGGCAGTCGATAAATCATTCAACAGTTTTTCTTCGGCATGATTCGGTTTTGTTTTTTCCCGAGGCTCTTCATAGTTTCCTAACCCATATCGCGGCAGTTCGAGGCCGTTGATGGTATTCACAACAGCAGGAGAGAAAAGACGGGCATAAGGATCATTTGGATCCTTTTCATCAATATTGAATTTTATGGTTTTCGGAATGCGGGTTGGGAAGTAGGATTTTTCGCCATCGGCCAGAAGAAGGTATTTCCTTCCTGTCCCCTCTTCGGTAAGCGTATAGTATTCCAGGATGAAACTGCGAGTTCTGCGAATCATATAAAGCCGCATCAAATCCCGCCAATCATCGGCATAACCGCTTTTTTCAAACGCGGCGATTGAATGGGGCTTGCATTGATGTTCACCCTCGAATTGCAGCTCCCCGACTTCCTTGATTTTTCGTTCCGGCCTGATCCCAAGATTTTTATCTTCCGGTATAAATAGTCGCAATTGCCCGGAAAGATCGAGATAGGTCTTATTGTACGGCGTTGCAGAGAGAAGAATGCACCGGCTGTCGTTCTTGGCAATATACTCCTGAATAGCCTTGTACCTCTTTCCCTCGCTATTCCTGAAGTTATGGCTTTCATCAACCAGAACGACCCGATAGCGGGGCGTCTTTTTGGCAAAGTCAGCTTTAATTTCGCTGGTCGAAATTATATCGCCGAGCATCCGGTAGGTACGCATGTAATTCTTCCACATCTTTTTCAGGTTCTTCGGGCAGAGTATCAGCGTTTCCGTATGATAAACATCCTGAAAAATCCGGCAGACCGCCGAGGCCATCAGCGTTTTTCCAAGACCGACAACATCACCGATCAGCACGCCATTCCTCTTATAGAGGTAGCGGGCGGCGATCTGAACAGCAATTGTCTGGAAAGCAAAAAGTTTTTGATCGGGATTATCAAGAAAATCGCGCGGCACCTTAAATTCGCTTACCCCGGCAATGGCATCCTGCGAAAGGTGATAAACAATTTTCATATAGATATGAAACGGGGGTATTTTCTGCTCACGCGCCCAGCTGGTTTCAATGATGCTCGCAAGCATTTCGGAAATATCCACGCAGAATCGATCATTCCAGCGGTCATTGAACCATTTTTCAAGCTTTCGGGCGGCATCATGATCGAGAACATCTATGTTCAATTCGCCTCCATCTTTCAGGCCTGAAAGCGTCAGATTGCTGCTGCCGAGGAAGCCGATTATGGGATTATTCGGGTCGTGGCGATAAAGCAGATAGAGTTTCGCATGTAGCGTATGCCTGAAAAACAGTTTGACCGCGACCTTTTTAGCCCTGATTTGCGCTGCAAGCCGACGCAATCCCGTTTCATCCTGATTATTCGGCGCACCTGAGGCGAGCTGTTCCCTGAACGCCTCGGCAATCCTTTTCTTGAGCGGTTCGCTCTTGCCCTGACTTACCGGCTCTCCTTCAACGATGCTGTAAAGAGTATTGATATCTTCCTGCGAGAGCCTTTGCATGCCGATAAGCACTCGGCAGATGTTATCCGCGCCACCCTTGAAATGATCAAGGTAACCATCGATCAGCCTCCATCCGCGAAGATTGAAATAGCCGATGCAGAAATCGGATTTGTTCGATAGGGGCAATGTTTCCTGAAGGGCAGGTAAAAGCTCAAGTTCGATATTATCGAAAATGCGGGGCATGGCAGCCTATTTCTCCTAAATAGTGGTGATTCTATCAGGAGTAATCAATATAATTTCAGTAGGTTAGATTGTAAAGACCAAGAAAGGGGCGGCTGGAAAGAGGTCCATGTGCGCCGGTTCTGTTCAAGCAGGCGTTATTGAGTTCCGCAATCGGTCCCATCTTCACGGAACTGATTTTCAGCATATCGAAAATTTGGTCCTGCTTCTCGATTTATAGAGGCCGAGCATCTCGCAGCGCCAATTGATGCACCTGAGCATGCCGCTTAAGAACCGCGGGTTTCCGGAACTGGTTTCTTGGGATGCTTCCCATCCTTCGTAATATCTCCGCTCCAGCAGATCGATTTTGATCAGCATTTTTTTGAACTCGTTATCGATAATAGCGCAGGTTTCATCTTCCATCCGTTTGATGAGGGGGCGGACATACCGGTTCACGGTTCCGATGCTGACGTTCAACTCCTCGGCGATTTCTGCCTGGCTATACCCCTTGGCGGATAGGGCCTCGATCATCCGGGCCAGTTCGGCGCGTTCGATGGGCGTGCGCCTGATCCGGCTATGCTGCGGGATATCTTCCAAAGGTTGTTCAGCCATAAGGTTCAATATATTGGATGATCTATTATTTCTGCATCCACATCCCTTGCAGGCATACGCTTAAATAAGCATCACAATTAATATCAATGAGTTATAATAACCGGTCATCTTCCGGGCGCCCATAGGCTTAAATAAAAATCAAGCCCAGAATGGCAGGTAGCGGGCGAATTTCCTTGAAAGCCCGACTGCCTCGTCCTGTTTTATTGAGCCGGATTCTATAGTTGCCGAAATAATTTGCGAAATAATGGCACTTTTTCTTTCGGGTAAGCGGAATCTTTCTCGCAGGCTTTGGTTCGTCATTCGCTCGGACATAACCCATTTTAGGGCGCAATGCTGATAGCATGCACGGATGCGGTCGTCACGGTCCATATCATCGAAATTCTTGGGGCCGTATAATATCGCTATGGTCCTCTGATGGCCTGCGTTAAAATACGGCGCCGGCAGTTGGAAAACCTCGGCGGCATTTATGACTTTGTCGATACCGCTGCTTTTTTCCTCACAAATTCCCATTCTCCGCATGAGATTTGCAAGCCGCTCATTCCTGGATTGATATCCATCAATAAATCTTTCAACGGGAACAACCGGTTCGCCCGGATTTGAAATCTCAATCCTGTTCGAATAGACTTCTATCATTACCGAAACGCCGCTCATCATTAAATCCTGGTGGATAAGCGCATTGGCAACAAGCTCGCGTATCGTGATTTCAGGGACCAGTTTGACTTCTTTTCTGAGCGCATCCACAATAACCTCATTTTGCGGAAGCTGATTCATAATAAACCTGATCAGTCCCTGAAAGCCGACCGCATATCCCTTGGCCCCTACCTGATCGAGCTTGGTTTCAAGCTTTGAATTGCCGCTATATACCACAACACGCGGAGCTTTACGGGCGAGTTCAGCAAAATCTTCCAGTCGCTTTGCCAAAAGAAGGGCGCACAAACGGCGTATGGAATAAAGGTCGCCCTCGCGGTCGATAAGGCGTTCCTGAATGAAGCGTTCTATAACACCTGTTCGTTCAGTCGGGTAAGGAAGTTTGATCAGTTCGAAGAACGACTGCGTATCAAGAAGATCAATAACTCTCTGGGCATCAATCCCATGAATAGAAGGTTCTTCAAGCCAATTCGGCTCGCCTTCAGCAAAAATTCTGCGCAACTGGTCTTCGCTCATTGGTACAAGCTGTTCGCCCGCCCGCATCAAATACGCGCCTTCAAGATGATAGGCAGTTCCCCGTGGGCGGGAAGGGATATGGAACACCACAACCCTTCCGGCCGGGTGGTAAACTTCCTCTATGTCTACGCGGAAACCCAATGCCTGGAAAAGTATCTCCGCCATTTCTATGGGATTCTTAAACGCCGAAGTCCCCACTACCGGTCGAGGGGGCGCGTCGGCAATGCCGAGAATGAGTTGTCCCCCGCCCTCATTGGCTAAAGCCACACAATATTTAAACAGCCTGCGGTTGTCAAATCCCTTTTTCGCTTCCTTGAATTCCAGCCTTTGATGTTCAGACGGGGAGCTTCGCCAAAGGTCTATTTGTTCAGGATTGGTCATGGTTTTAAGATAGCCTGTTCCGTTATTTCATCAAAATCAAGAGTATAAAATATAAAAAGACCACCTCGTTTGGAAAATAACCTTTAAAGGCCTTTGGACCGTCGATACAGGCAGATATCTCTGAGGGATCGTCCGGACCGACCCGACCCGCTGGGCTCAACGCTGACCATGCCGACCGGCGCGGACGGCACCGCATACCTGCACGCCGCCGCACCTGGACGCCGGAACGGTCCTAAAGACACAGGTGGTAGCCTGCGGCCGCCTCCCGCCGTCCATGGCGGAAGTCTTTTACATAAACTTTTTCCCGTTGCATAATTCTAAAGCTTAGGGTAAAATTATTTGCCATCCGATTTTGATATGTTATAGATCATGAAGGAGGTTTTGATGGCAAGATATTTTCATAAAATGAGCGATGGTTTTACTCTTGTGGAAGTCGTCGTTGTTGCGGTCATTGTTTCGATTCTGGCAGCGACGGCAATCCCTTTGTATTTGAATTATATCACCACCTCTCGAAATGAGGTGGCCTCGAATGCTGCCGGAGGCATTGCTACTTTTTGTGCGGCATGCGTGAACGGCGGGGGGCTGTCGGCGGACTGGCTACCTCTGCTCAAAGTAACTTCACCATTACCTGCAACGGCGGCATGGGTGATCAGACCAGCATGAAAGTTCCTCCGACCTTGAATGCTAGCGCTTCGTCGCTTACTTCTCCATCAACAATAACCGTTATTAGCGTGGCGACTGGAACAGCGGCACCTGGAGGCAATCCGGCTGGATCGGTACCAAGCCGGGCGACATCAAATACTGCAACGGCTCAGACAGCGCTATGGTAGCTATCTTGCTCTCATCGTTTTCGATTCATTCGACCTGCTCACCTTTATCTTCTTTTTACCTCAGCTAATCCTCCCGCTACCGGGAGATCTCCCATGATGATTCAGGGAACTTCTCGACCTCGATCCACCCGTCACGAAACAGTCCCTGCAACAGGCGAAGGGTAACCTGTAGCGAACATAGCGTCCTTGAAACCTATGCGGAATCGCGGAGGCCGATTATTATTAAACCGACCTCCGCAACCGATCTTTTACTTCCCTAATATCACAGGAATTCGTTGTGTAGTTTCCCCAGCCTTGAACTGCATGAGGTAGAGACCACTGGCAAGCCGAAGGCTCTTCAGGGCAACATTGTAACTTCCCCGTGCCTGTTTTTGGCTGATGATTGCGAAGGTACGGCTGGTAATGGCGGTAGGAATTTTATTTATTTCAGAACTGGCTTTGGGTTCGTGCCATATTTTTTACGGACAATCAGTACATTTT
>PLTF01000076.1 GCA_003164335.1 Fibrobacterota bacterium | reverse complement strand
GTCAAGGCTCTCGATGACGAAGAGTAAGGTCTACCTGCTCGACTCCAATGTCCTCATCGCATTGGCGACGCCCGAACACAGTCAAAATGCGCGCGCGGCGGCGTGGTTCCGCAAGGGGCACAGGTTTGCAACATGCCCCATCACGCAAGGCGCGCTTTTCCGTTTCCACCTGCGGGCCGGTGTGGAGGCAACAGCGGAATCCGCAAAGCTCCTGCTCGAATCCATTTCCGCCCTCCCGCGGCACGAATTCTGGCCGGACGATGTTTCTTATCTCGACATGCCAACCACGGGAATCGTCGGGCATAGGCAGGTCACTGACGCTTACCTCGTGCTGTTGGCCCGGAAACACGGCGGCATAGTAGCCACCATGGACCAGGCGCTGGCTGCCGTTCACGCCGGAACCACGCTCCTGGCGTAACTCCACATGCGCGCGGCGCCCCGTGGCCTCGGCCTGGGAGGCAACGCCTTCCTGCATCATACCCGCCATATAATGGAAGAACATTCATGCCACTTTCCGCCTCAGCCCTGGCCACCCCCGAAGCCATCTCCCGCTACGAGCCCGTAATCGGTCTGGAAGTCCACGTGCAACTGGCCACCGCCACCAAGATCTTTTGCGGCTGCCCCACCAGTTTCGGCGCGCCGCCCAACACCAACGTGTGCCCGGTTTGCCTGGGACTGCCCGGCGCGCTTCCGGTGCTCAGCCGCGAGGCCGTGGAATTGGCCATCCGGGCATCCCTGGCGCTCAATTGCGCCGTGCGGCCGCGCTCGCGTTTCGCCCGCAAGAACTACTTCTACCCCGACCTTCCCAAGGGATACCAGATCTCGCAGTACGATATGCCGGTCTGCGGCCCCGGCGAACTTACCATCGCTATTGGCGGCGTGGAAAAAAAGATCGGGATAACACGCGTGCATCTCGAAGAGGATGCCGGCAAACTGGTCCACGACCAGGACGCGGACTCGCTCTTCGATGTCAACCGGTGCGGCACCCCGCTCATGGAGATCGTCAGCGAGCCCGATATGCGCAGCCCGACCGAGGCCTACGCCTACCTCATGGCGCTCAAGCAGATCCTTGAGTACCTTGGCATCTGCGATTGCAACATGGAAGAGGGCAGCCTGCGCTGCGACGCGAATATTTCGCTTCGGCCCGCAGGCGAATCGAAGCTCGGCACCAAAGTCGAACTCAAAAACATGAACAGCTTCCGGAGCCTCGAAAAGGCGCTTACCTATGAAGTCCTGCGCCAGGCCGATGTGCTGCGCTCCGGCGGTACCATCCGCCAGGAGACCTATCAGTGGGACCCGGCGACAAACTCTTCGGCCCCCCTGCGTTCCAAGGAGGACGCCCATGACTACCGTTACTTCCCGGATCCGGACCTGGTCCCGCTTGTCATCGACGAGCCGACGATCGAAGCACTCCGGGCCGCATTGCCCGAGCTCCCGACTGCGAGGCGCTCACGCTTCCAGGCACGGTACGGCATCAATGCCTATTCCGCAGAGGTCCTGACCGCAGAGCGGCCGATTGCCGATTATTTCGAGGAGACCTGCACCTGTTTCAGCGATGCCGCAACCGCGGCCAACTGGATCATGGGCGAGGTGCTGCATATAGTCAATGATAAGAAAATTGCCGTAACCAATCTCCGCGTGACCCCGAAACGTCTCGCCGCCCTGCTTGCAGAGGTGACTATGGGTACTATTTCCGCAAACTCCGGGAAAAGGGTAATCGAGCTCATTGAAGCAGAAGACAAGGAACCGGCAGCGATCATCGCCGAACACGGATTTGTGCAGGTTTCCGATGCTTCGTTCCTGGAAGAGGCGGTGGGCAGGGCGATCGAGGCCAACCCGAAGGAGGCGGAGCGGTTTAAAGCAGGGGAGAAGAAATTAATGGGATTTTTCGTCGGGCAGGCGATAAAACTGACTGGAGGGAAGGGGAATCCGAAGGAGATAAGTAACATAATAATGAAAAGGATGACGGAGGGATAGGAAGAAGGCAGATAGAAGGCAGCGGGAAGGCAGACAAAAGGCAGACGGAAGAAAACCGGGCCGGGAATGCTGGAATTATAGAATTATTGGGCTTCGTAGGGGCAATTCATGAGTCATCCCGATGAACAATCCAATTATTCTTTTGCTGCGGATAGAGAGTTCTAAAGGGTCAATTGCCTAATACCTTGAATTTATTCCCTTGGGGCTATCATGCAAAATGATAAAACTAATTTGGAAAAAGAAATTGATAAGATAACGACGAATGAATGGAGAGATCCCATAGAAAGGGATATTTTAATAAATCAAGCATGGATGAGTCCAAGGAAAAAAATTGTTGCTATCGGGATTTATGTTTTGAGTGGGACCACCATCGTATCGTGTATATGCGTGATTTTCTTTATGGTCTATGCCTTATTTGCCAATGGCATCACAAGCATTAGTCACCTATTAGAAGATCTTTTATATATTATTCCATTTATATTTATAGCATTTTTTCTAATTATAATCTCATTAGCAGTGGTAAATAAAGCAAATAGAAATTATAAAAATTATAGAGCACTGCAAAATTCATCGTCTAAGTACCTTTCAGAAGAGAACTTTATTCAAGAACCGTATCCTCCCGATCGTCTCAACCCGGACCAATCCAAGGGTGACTGATCGTGGATGATCCCACCAAGAAAGCCAAATCCCGCACCATTTCTTTCCTTCTTCATCCTTCATCCCTCCTCCTTCACCCTTTCCCTTCCCTCTCCCTCTGGTTCCGCCTCCCCGGCTTCCTCTCCTGGCTCGCCCTCTCCCTCGGCATCGCTCTCGCCTACTCTTTTTCATTCACTTTCTGTTCCCAGGCTTATCATTTTTTTCCTTCCTCCCTATGGCTCGCTTTACTTATTCTCTCTGCCGCCCTCGGCATTCTCTTCCGTCCCCCCTTTATTCGAATAATTTTCTTTTTTCTCTTCGCAATTATCCTTTGTATCTCGCGCCGGGCTCACCAGGTCGAACTCTGCAATGCCCTTGAGACCTGGGCCGGCGATGGACTTCCGCACCTGGTCGTCGGCAAGGTTATTTCCCCACCAATGCCCTTCTACGAGGACTATCGCTTTCTCCTGCGGATCGATTCCCTGCCGGGAGCCTCGTTTCCCGCACTTCGCGGGCTCTCCCTTAACTGCATTGCCCGTTATAAACCGCCGCAGTTCGGCCGGGTTCTTATATTCGGCGTATTTACCCCTCCGCGGATACGGAGGAACCCCTTTGAGTACGATGAGTTCACGGCGATGATGGCGCAGGGCGTCTTCGGGAAGATAACCGCCGGAAGCTGCGAGGTTCTCGCCTCGGCGCGATCGCCTCTCGAAATCGTTTCAGCCGGGTTCCGGCGCCTCACGCTGGCTGCTCTTGACAAAGTTGCCGACTACGACAACCGCGCCATTCTGACGGCTTCGATCCTCGACAATACGGAATATCTCTCCCCCTATATCAAGACCATTTTCCAGAAATCCGGCATCTACCATGTCATCGCCATCGACGGCCTCCATATCGTCATCCTGACCGCTGCGCTCTATTTTTTCCTCGGGCTTTTCCGCCTGAACCGGACCGTCACGGGCGTGATGGTCATCGCGGTGCTCTGGGCATATCCGCTCTTCATCGGCATGATCCCCTCGCTTATCCGGGCGACCATCATGGCAACCGCAGTCATTGCCGCACTGCTGTTCGAAAAAAAGAGGTATGGGCTGCAGGCCCTCGGCCTCGCCGGAACGGCTTTATTGACGATTTCACCGGAATGTCTCTTTTCTCCGGGCTACCAGCTCTCCTTTGCGGCAACCTTCGGCCTCATTACCTGCATGCCCCTGTGCAACCGGTTAACCCCGAGGCCGCGGAACCGCCTTCTCCGCCACGCAGCCGCCTTCCTTGGTTCGTCTCTCTCCATCTCGCTTATATGCTTTCTCACGACCGCACCCATCCTGCTCTACCACTTCGGCGTCATATCCTATTTCGGTATCCTTGCCAATATCGCCGCGGTCGCGGCCATGACCGGTTCCCTGTGGGCGTTTTTCGCCGGCCTTCTCTTCCAGGCACTCGCATCCTTTGCTGCCGGTATTCCGCTCTGGGTTTCGGAGCGATGCATGGATGTCGTGGTGGGTGTGGGAAGAATCGGCGGCCATTTCGGCTGGAGCCAGGCAAGCTATCCGGCGCTTCCCCTTGAACTCCTCCTCTTTTATGCAGCGGCATTTGTCGGTGCGTCCGCCATCCGGGCGGAACTCCTGAAGGGTTACCTGCTCGCGGTTATATGCCTGGCCGCAGTCTTCGTGCCGGCTGATTTCCTCATCCGGCGGGCGAGCCGGGAAGCCGAAGCGGTGCGGTTCGTCCTGCCGCGGGGAGGATTGCTCGGTATCCGCTGGCCGAACGGAACGGTGAGTGTTGTCTCGACCGGACCGGCCGGTGCGTTTTCCCGCGCGCTTGCCATGCAGGTAGCCCCCTGGGTCCGCCACTCCTGTGGCAACCGGCTCGACTGCGCATTCCTCCCGGAGAAAGGGACCGATACCCTGGATACCTGGACGGGCGCGGCACTTCTTCCCGACACGGTGGTGCGTCTGCCGGACCCCGGCAGGGGTTACCCGGCCGATGCCGGTCCGGAGGACGCAGCCTTGTCGCCGGAGAGGCCCTTTCACGCCGTCTACACACCCGGCGTCGGCTGCACGTGCAGTGTTCGCTTCCGCCCTTCGGCAGTTGAGGTAAAGATCGCGATTCCGGGGTTCGACACGGTATATTCCCTTCCTGCAGGACTCTCTCTACGCAAGCATCCGGGCCGTGAAGCGGATCCTCATAACCCCGAAATTCCTACGGCGCTGGTCTTCCGCTTTTCGGGAGGAAAAAGCCGTATCTTCGCGGTGGTTCCGCCCGATTGCCCCTTCCGGTAATTTCCGAACCTTGCTCTATGCAATTATTGCGGCGGGAACTTGCAAGGAGGCCTGCTTTTATTTATACTTTAGCGTCGGACCTCTTCGAAGGATTGCCAGGAGAAATGGAAAAAACGATAGATTTAACGGTTTCAATAGATGATTGGGGAATATGGCGTATCGTTCGTTTTTCGGGAAATTTCATCGTGAATTCAATACCGCTCGTTCGCAAGCGGCTCGATGAGCTCGAAAACGGGAACCAGGGGAAGGTGGCGCTCGATCTGAGCCTGGTGACCGGCTTCGACGCAGCAGCAATGAGTATCATTTTGAACTTTCACCATAAGATCGTCCGGGCAAACGGCAACGTGATCGTTATTGCGCCGGGCGAAAAAATCCGGGAAGCCTTTGCGAATATCGGATTCGACCGTGCCGTCTCGATTTTCGATACCGCCGACCTTTTCATGCGGAGCGGTTCCGTGCCATGATCCGGAAAGTGATTCGCTGCACCGCACTATTCATGTGCTTCTGCGGCATCTTCAGCGGCTGTTCCGAAAAAACGCTACCCGCAGCTGCGGAAAGCGAAGTGCTGGACTATTTTGTCAACCCATCACCCCAGGCACGCCAGAAACTCGCCGCCGAAAAGGGTGATTCCGCAACCATTACCGCCGCCTTCCGATCGGCCAGAACCGCTTTTGCCGCCGGTATGCAGAAAGCATGGCTGACCGACACTGCCGGCAACTCCTGGTGTTTAGGGTATGAGACACCTGCCGCGCCGGCACCCGACACATCCTATCCGCTTGTTATCTACCTGCACGGCGGCATCGGATCGGCGCGCAACGACAAGGGCGACTCCGCATTCCGGATGCTCATCGCCCTGACCGACACATTCAAGTTATTCCTCGCCAGCCCGTCCGGCAACCGGTACACGCCGTGGTGGAGCCCCGGTGGGCTTTACCGCATCATGCAAACGCTTCGCTTCATGTCCCTGCACTATCCCATCAATCCGGACAAGGTTTTTCTTGCGGGTGTCTCCGATGGAGCAACCGGCTGTTATGGCGCAGCCAACACGATCCCGGCGCCGTTCGCGGGATTCATCGCGGTATCGGGATTCGGCGGCATGCTCCCCATGGTCGGGATGCCGATAGAACCGGGCAACCTCAGGGGAAGACCGATCTACAATGTAAATGCCGGGCACGACCGCATCTACCCGATTGAAAATGTCACCGAATTTGTCAAGACCCTCCAGGACCAGGAGGTGCCGGTTATTTCCAGGGTCTATCCCGACGAGCTCCACGGCTTCGACTACCGGGCAAACGAGATGGGCACCATCGCCGGTTTCCTGCGCACGTGGTCGCGGCCGGCGCCGCGGCGCATATCCTGGACCTTTGTCGACGGGTTTCCCAATTGCCCGGACGCAATTCTTGACTACAGCGCTGCGTCCCGGGAGGCGGAACTCACGGCATTCTGGTCCCGCGATTCGCTCTCGCTTCGCTGGAAGGGTCTCGATGCGGTGACCCTGCACCTTCCCGCTTCGGTGTCCTCGCCGAAAATGGTATGCACCCTTCTTTCCAGGGATGGAAAGACCCGGACCTGCACAGCCGCGAAGCTGACCTGGCTCGAATCCCTCGACCTTATGGTCCGGGAGGGATTTCCGGGGTTTCGGCAGGAGAATGTGTTCCGGATAAAATTGTAGTTTTTCATGGTTATCAGGCCTTTGGCTCACCCATTCCAGCAGGGGGCCGCAGCGATGCCCGCCTTCGGCGCCCCCCCTTATTAAGGGGGACAAGGGTTCAGAAATAGATATCAAAACGATCTTTTTTTATCTCTTTCTAACGTGTTTTCTACCTAATGTGAGCGTTGCGGGAGGGGAAAGGCGTTTGCCAGAGGCAAACATCGCCTTCCCCTTCCNNGGCTTTAGGCCAGGGGGAACCCGCGAAGCGAGGTTCCCCCACCAAAGGCTTTGAAATTAAGCCTTACCTCCCTAAAATTCTTAATCAGCTCCCCTCGGCGTATCCTATTTTTACAGAACTTTAATTTTTAATGT
Organism: Fibrobacterota bacterium; assembly: GCA_003164335.1. Lineage (GTDB taxonomy): Bacteria > Fibrobacterota > Chitinivibrionia > Chitinivibrionales > Chitinispirillaceae > BOG-1184. The sequence goes on along the minus strand of PLTF01000076.1, from coordinate 3,789 downwards.
TCAACCTGAGGAGTCTTAGAATGGGAACCATCGATACCAGCGAATTCCGGAAAAAGGCCAAAATAATTTTCGAAGGCCAGCCGTGGATTATCGTTGAAAATGACTTTGTTAAGCCCGGCAAGGGGCAGGCCTTTAACCGGACAAAGATTAAGAATCTGCTGACAGGCCGAGTGCTCGACAAGACGTTCAAGTCCGGCGAAACTTTCGAAGAAGCCGATATTTCGACGGTGAGCATGCAGTACCTTTACAGCGACGGCACCCGCTACTCCTTCATGAACACCCAAAATTACGAGCAGATTGAAATTTCCGGTGAGGTCATGGACGATGCCAAAGATTGGATCCTGGAAAACGCAGTTTGCGAAGTCATGTTCTGGGGCGAGAAGGTGATCGGCGTCGTTCCGCCCACTTTTGTCGATCTTATCGTCACCTATACCGAACCGGCGGTTCGTGGCGATACCGCAAACAATGTCACGAAAAAAGCCAAGCTCGAAACCGGGGCTGAGGTCAATGTTCCATTTTTCATCGAGTCCGGCATGAAGCTTAAAATCGATACCCGCACCGGCGAGTACCTGCAACGGTCGACATAACGCACCGCAGGGGTTCAAAATCTTGAACCCCTGCACCGTAAGTACCCATGCCCCTATCTTCTGATTTTGGTCCTGCCATGTCCTGGAGCACTGCACAAAAGCGTGCGGCCATCCTGAGCCGTATCCGCGATTTTTTCGCTTCGAGAAATGTCATCGAGGTCGAGACGCCGATACTATCGTCCGCCTGCTCCATTGACTGTCATCTTGACGTTTTTTCCGCGGAATACTCGCCGGTGCCCGGGGCTCCTGCTCAAAAGCGGGAAAGGGTATACCATCGCACCTCGCCTGAGTTCCATATGAAGCGGCTCCTGGCCGCCGGTTATGGGGATATCTACCAGATCGGGAAGGTTTTCCGCAACGGCGAGCTGGGGCGGATCCATAACCCTGAATTCACCATGCTTGAATGGTACAGGACCTGCTGGAACATGGAGGCACTCATTGACGAAACAGTCGATTGCATCGCCGCAATCCTCGGCAGGAGAAAAGTCCTCAAGACGACCTACGCGGATGCATTCACGGCAACGGGCATCGATCCCCTGGCCACCTCGATTGAAGAGGTGCGGACGGTGTGTGTCTCCCGCAACCTTGCCGTCCCGCCCTTGCCAACAGTGACCGATGCGCTGCAGTTCGCCATGGCAGCCATCGTGGAGCCTTCCCTGCCCCCGGATGCCATAACTGCGATCTCCCTGTTCCCGGCCGATCAGTCGGTATTGGCGGTGATCGACAAAAACGATCCCCGCGTTGCGAAGCGCTTCGAGGTTTACTACGGCTCCATCGAACTTGCAAACGGATTTGAGGAGCTCGCGGATGCGCATGAAAACGAACTCCGGCAGCAGGAAGAAAATGCCCGGCGGCGAAGCCTTGGCAAAGATGAGCTTCCCCTCGACCAGCGGTTCCTTGCGGCTCTCGAATCCGGCCTCCCCCCCTGTTCGGGAGTGGCGCTCGGCCTCGACCGGCTCATCATGCTTGCAACAGGCGAAAAAACACTCGGGTCGGTACTTGCATTTCCGTGGGAACGGTCATAGATAGACCGTCGGACCATCTATGAGACTATCGGCAGGAATTCCTTCGGGAGCCGCGAAGCCACCTCCGTGCGTTTTCCATTCAGCCCGGTAAACACCAGCCTTCTGGCATGCAACAGGAGTCGGGGATAATTCTTCTGAAGATTTTTGTCCCCGTAAAGTGCGTCGCCGACGATCGGATGACCCTTGTAGTAACAGTGGACCCTGATCTGGTGCCGCCGTCCGGTGATGGGATAGGCCTCGATGAAAGTGTGATCGGCGAGTCGCTTGATAACTTTGAAATCGGTGCGGCTGGGTTTTCCCCGCACCTCATCGACCCCCATCCGACCCGAGCCGTATACCCTGATCGGCGCCTCAATGGTTCCCTCTTCTTCCGCTATGATGCCGTGAACCACCGCGCCATAGGTTTTTTCGATGAGCCGGTCGGTAAAGAGTTTGTTCATGTATCGATGGGATTCGGGGTTTTTTGCATAGAGCAATATTCCGCTTGCATCTTTGTCAAGACGGTGAACGATCAGGAGTTTGCGCCGTAATTGTCGCTCCATGAGGGACATGACGCAGTCGATTGACCGATCTCGCTCCGGAATCGACGCCAGGCCGGCGGGCTTATCCACCACCACGATATGGCGGTCTTCGTAGAGAATAGGAATCATTATATATGAAAATACTTCGAGCCCCGGCAATGCGAGTTTTCAAAATGACTTTCATTCGCCACCGGAGTATTTTTGATAATCTAAACAATGCATGACCCCTGAAAACGTCCTGCGCGGCGGGACACCGGTACCGGCGAACGGTATCTTTCCTGAGGTGTGACGGTCTCTAGCGTCCCGACCCGGGCCAAAGGTCGAAAACACGATTAATGCCTGTTCATAACCCTAAACTACCTTTCCATAGAGGCATCATGAAGGAAAAATTGATCATCATCGGGTCCGGCCCGGCCGGATTAACTGCGGCAATTTACGCCGCACGAGCCAACCTTGAACCGTTCCTCTTCGAGGGGTTCCAGACGGGCGGCATACCGGGAGGGCAGCTCATGATTACCACCGTTATAGAAAATTTTCCGGGTTTTCCGGCAGGGATCACAGGACCCGATCTTATGATGAACATGCGGGAACAGGCGCTGCGGCATGGCGCCCGCATGATCGTCGACGACGTCCTTGAAGCCGATTGTACCGCAAGTCCCTTTTCGCTTCTCTCAGCAAACGGTGAGAACTTTCAGGCCGACGCGCTCATTATCGCCTCAGGCGCTATCGCCCGGCGGCTTCCGCTCGATTCGGAAATGCGCCTGTGGGGGCATGGCATTTCCGCCTGCGCGACCTGCGATGGGGCACTGCCGGTTTTCCGCAACCGTGAGCTTGCCGTCATAGGCGGCGGCGACACGGCAATTGAGGAAGCCCTGCACCTGACCCAGTTTGCCTCTAAAGTGTATCTCATTCACCGGAGAGGCGAATTGCGCGCGACACGCATAATGCAGAAACGGGCGAAAAGCAATCCAAAGATAGAGATCCTCTGGAATAAGGTGGTTGAGAATTTCATCGGCGATAAAACCCTGAGTTGCCTGACGCTTCGTGATACCCTTACCGGAAGCACCTCCTCCCTCCCGGTGGCCGGGGCCTTTGAGGCGATAGGCCATGTTCCGAATACCGCTTTTCTCAAAGGGGACATTAAAACCAACGGTCTGGGGTACATCGTAACCGAGCCGGGTTCAACGAGAACGAGCGTTGCCGGAATCTTTGCAGCAGGGGATGTTCAGGACCATAAATACCGGCAGGCGGTAACCGCCGCAGGATCGGGGTGCATGGCGGCAAAGGAAGCGGAAATGTGGCTCAGGGATCAGGGACTTGAAGGATAATTACTAGATAAAAAAGAAGATCAAAGGCAAAGTCAACTTCTGGGCGTTCCGGAGGTCGCCCAGTGGGGCGACCTCCGGCGCGCCTCCGCCGGGCTCTCGGCAAAGCCGAGCCGGTCTGGGGAGCCATGCGGCGCTTTGCGCCTGTGTCTCCCCAGACTGCCTGCCTCGCTTTGCTTCAGCAGGCACCCTTTGTCCTCGCTAACGCAACGTCAAAAAATATTAAGGGTTCAACATGTTGAACCCCTACAGATTGGGCAACCATATATGGTTGCCCCAACAATATCTTTCATGTTTTTTCTACCCTAATAGAGGGCGTTGCGGGAGGGGG
>PLTF01000159.1 GCA_003164335.1 Fibrobacterota bacterium | reverse complement strand
GGATGCAGCCGCCCGAGGGACCACCGGTCTGGACCGCCTTGATGGGCTTCTTCCCGCGGGGACCGCCGCCGATGGTGTTTACCATGTCGTTAAGCGTAATGCCGAGGGGCACCTCGACCAGTCCGGTGTTTTTGACCGCGCCCACGATGGAGAACACGGTCGTGCCCCGGTTGTTTTCGGTCCCGCAGCCCGCATACCACGCTCCCCCGCGGCTCAAAATCGGGCCCACGCTCGTGAGGGTCTTGACATTATTGATTACCGTCGGCCTGCCCCAGAGTCCCTTTACCGCAGGGAACGGCGGCCGCGGACGGGGCTCCCCGGCCCGGCCTTCGATGGAGGCGATGAGCGCTGTTTCCTCGCCGCAGACAAACGCCCCGGCGCCGCGCCGGATCTCGACGGAGAGCGAGTAGTCGCTTCCGAAAATATTGTCGCCTATAATCCCGAATTTTTCTGCCTGTGCAATTGCATGTTTGAGCGTCGACACCGCCTGCGGATATTCGCTGCGCACATAGACAAAGGCCTTCTGTGCCCCGATGGCATAGGCGGCGAGGATGAGCCCTTCGAGTAAAGCATGCGGGTCGCCTTCGAGGATACTGCGATCCATGAACGCGCCCGGATCGCCCTCGTCGGCATTACAGACCATATATTTGGCATCGGCATTCTGCCGGAACGCGGTTTCCCACTTCCTTGCCGTGGGGAAACCGGCGCCGCCGCGTCCGCGAAGGCCGGATGCGAGGACGGTTGCTATCACCTGTTCGGGTGTATGCTTCGTCATGGCATTGAAGGCGCCGCGATACGCACCGCGCGCGATGGCCTCCTCGATATTCATGGGGTCGATGGTGCCGCAGTTGCGCAGGATCACTCGCTTCTGGCTGCCGAAAAAGTCGAGCGCCGCCTGCTCGGGTACCGCACCGAGCCCGTTGACCGGCGTGGGATAGGCGGTAGTCGAACTCTCGGACACGTTCTCCTCGGCAGTATAGCGAAAAAGCGCCCCTGCCGCCGGCAGATTGCCGTCTGCCGCATAGCTCTCCAGCACCTTCCGAATCTTTGCCGCGGTCATCTCTCCGTAGCACACCCGCGGGCTTCCCGCCACCATGATATCAACCAGCGGCTCGCGCTGGCAGAACCCCACGCACCCGGTGCGGGTAACGACGGCGTCGAGTTTGAGCTCCTTGACGGCGCTTAGTGCCGCCTCTTCAACCGCAGCCGCGCCGGCGCTTTTGCCGCAGCTTGCCGACCCGACCATGATCTTCATGCGAGCCGGGAAGAGCGAAGAGCGGCCTGCCAGGGCGACGGCGTCGAGGTCTTTTTCTGTGGTTATTTTCATGGGTACCGCTTCAGAAGGTCGGAAACCTTGTCCAGTTTGATTTTTCCATAGGTGACGCCGTCGATCCGCATTGCAGGCGCCAGGGCGCAGCAGCCGATACACCGGACCGACCGCAGCGTGAACCGGTCGTCGGCATCCGTGCCGCCGTCCTTGACTTTGAGTTCCTCTTCGAGCCGATCGAAGAGCATGCCCGAGCCGCGCACGAAGCAGGCCGTGCCGAGGCACACCTCGATGATGTGCCGCCCGACCGGCTGCAGGCTGAACCCGTTGTAAAAACTCGCAACACGCAAGACCTCGGCCAGGGGCATGGCAAGCTTCACCGCAAGCGCTTCGAGCATAGTCCGGGGCAGGTAGCCCTTCGCCTCGGTAATGTCCTGCAGGATCGGAATGATCGAGGAGCGGTCTGCCGGGTGTTCCGCCAGGATACCGTCAAGGAGCGCCGCATCTTCGCTGGTCGCTGCGACGGACGGAGCAAAGGAAGGCACCTCGCGGCTGTAGTTGCGCACCGGGCACTGCTCGACGCAGTCGCCGCAGCCGGTGCACTTATCGGCATCGACACTGCGCGGGTTCGTGCGGACCGTGGCGGTAAAGTTCCCGGCCTCGCCGTCGAGCTTGACCACTTCGGCCATGGTCATCACCTCGATGTTGAGGTCGCGCATGCAGGCAACCACCTTGGGCGATATGATGCAGGTCGCGCAGTCGCCCGTCGGGAAGGTCTTGTCAAGCCGTGCCATGTTGCCGCCAATGGTCGGGCTCTGTTCGACGAGGTAGACCAGGAGGCCCGCGGCGGAGAGGTCGAGCGACGCCTGGATGCCGGCGATACCCCCGCCGCAGACGAGCACGGCACCGCTGAGCTCTTTTTTTGTGTCGGTTGCCATCTATGCTCCAGCCTTTTCCTTTTCAAGATCTTCTTTTTTCACCAGCGCCTTGGGCATGACCTTGCGGTACACCACGGACGGGTTCTTCACTCCCCCGTTTACCGTGAGGATATCGCGCTCCACGCCGATGCCGAAGAGCCGCTCGTTTTCCTGGAGAAAGGGCAGGATGAGCTTCCAGTCGGCGCCGGTAGTGGTGCAGAACACCCCGCCGTTAAGCTGCTCGGCCACAAGCGTCCGGAGCGGATCGCGCACGTAAATGGCGCCGCCCGACGCGAGCGACAGTAAATTGCTGCCCGGATAGGGCAGGTCGAGCGGAACCACGGTACCGTCGTCCTGCACCCGCAGCCCGTTTACTATAGCAAATCCTCCGCCGGTCAGCGGATCGCCGGCCATAAAGGATTCGGCCAGGAAATCGAGCGCAGTGCCGTTTATGATGACCCGGGGTTTCCCTACAGCGTTGATCATCGGGCGACCGGCGGCGTTACCGAGGACGTATATGTCCCCGCCCTTGGCGCCGTAGAGAAAGGTCTGTCCCACGTCGCCGAACACCGCGACCTTTCCCCGTTTGGAAATCTGGCACAGCTGGTCCTGCGCGTTGCCGTGCACGTAAACCGTCAGCCCGTCGATCCCGGAACCCAGGTAGTCGCCGGGATTATCGTAGCAGTCGATCCGCAGGCCGTCGGTGGCCGGACCGAACCCGGCCGCATGGAACCGCGTGCCGCGCGAGTTGTAATGGACGATATGGCGCCAGCCTGCGTGGAATGCGTCAACGGCAAGGGCGGCATCGCACTCCCTGCCCTCGGGCTGGAAGCCGCGCGCGTCAACCAGAAGCATCGCCTCGTTTCCCTCAGGAGCCCGGAGGCTCGTGCGGGAGTCCCAGGTAATCCTGCGGCAGGGGCTCCTGGATTCAATGCCGAAGAGCGGCTGGGCGCTGAAAATAAGTTCGAGACCCTTGCGCCAGATGGTAACAACCGAGCTTCGCTTCTTGTTGCCGGTCGGGTAGCGCCGGTCGATAGCAAGGGTAAGCGCATCGATCCCGACAGCGGGCGCAACTTCGGCGGTCCTCTCCGCAATTTCACGGCTCAGCCAGCGCACCCGGTTGTAATCCCAGTCCTTTACCGAGGAGCTAACGTAGTTAAACAGCGTCTGCGGGTCCCTGTTCTTTATTGCGCTTTCGATCTGCGCAACGTCGGTACCCGTATCCTCCGGGACCGCAATGTCAACGGCCATGTCGCAGTGCGCCTGGCCCGGCGTGGAAGAGACTTTGGCGCCGAATTTATTGGTCACGTTGAGGCCGTAGGAGGGCTCGGCCCCGTCTGGCTTGCCGGGCGTCAGGTTGAGCAGGAAGGCGCCGCCGTCGGTCGAACTGCCGCCGCGGGCGTTCCAGTACATATCCGCAATGGGCGTGAACCGCAGGTCTTCACTCGCGAGGCTCGCCAGGGTCGCATCGATGGCCTGCTTCTCCGAGCAGATGAGCCCGATCGATACGTCTCCCTCCTGCAAGGCGAACACCTGGGGACGCAGCATCGCCGTGTCGGTAATCCCGAGGAGCTGGAAGCCCTTTTTGTCGAGGTTGCGGGCGATGATGAAGAACCACGGGCCGTCCGGCGACGCATGGATCTGCGCAGCCTGGATTTCGCGGTAGATGCGCTGCTTTTCAGCGGGCAGACGGTCGAAATCGAGCTCCGTGGTCGGCGCGAGCGCCTCGATGATGTATTCGATGGGGTACTTGTACGTCCGGTTCATGAGGTCGAAGAGCATGATCGACGCTTCGGTATCGGTCAGGAACTGCGGGAAGAGATTCCGCTGCGCAAGGTACTCGCAGACCGACGAGTAGTTCGCGAAGTCGCCGTTATGCACGAGCGCCTCATGCATACCGATAAACGGGTGGCAGCCGCCGGGATGCCACACCCTGCCCCGTGTCGGGTAGCGCTGGTGGGCGATCCAGATGTGTGCGCGCGAATCCTCCATGCAGTAATACTGGACAACCGCTTCGGCGAACCCCACCACCTTGAGGATGATGAGATTGCGCGCGTGCGAGAGCACGAAGGCGCGCTTGTCGCCAAGCGAGGCGTAGAAGTGCGCATTGAGCCCGGCTGAATTCTGGTACACGAACTCGTCTTCGAGTTCCGGCCTGGAGAGGCCGGTGAGCCTTTTCTCATCGGCAAACCGGTCAAGCACCCCGGATTTGGCCCGCACGAAATACCGGGCAACGTCCGGGGGTTTCTGTTCGAGAAGCGGCACGTCCCGGAAGTCCTTGACAGTCGGAATGATGCCGCCCTGGTCGATGTCGAACCAGGGCTCGATGAAGGTTTTTTCGACGTCGCCCCGGGCCGCCGGATCCAGAAGCGCCACCTGGAGGCAGTAGTCCTCTTCGAGCACCGGGCGTGACACGCCGAAATCCTCGGGCACGAGGCCGCATGCGGCAATGCCGCCGCCCTTGCCGTTGCCGCGGTTGCGCATCTGGATACTCGGCTCGTAGATATGCTTTCCCCGCACCGGGATCGTGCAGGCGAAGCCGGTAACGCCGCAGCCGCCCTCGGCCTCCTGCGGCTTTGCAAACCACTCTCCCTGCGGACGCAACCCTTCACGGCTGCGAATAATCGCGGCGGCGCGGTCGAATGCGTTCTGTGCGCTCATGATTGTCCGCCCCGGTCGTTATCGTAATCAAGGTGCATCAGCAGATCGGTCCTGCCCCGCAGCGCGGCCGACGACTCCACACCGAGGCGATAGAGAATATCGACCAGGCACTCCCTGAAGGCATTATGCATATTGACAAGCCGCCTGGTGCACCAGTCGACGGTCAGAAGTTCGAGGAGTTCGGAATCGGTGGTGCAGATGCCCCGCGGACAGCCGCGGCCGCTTTCGCAGCACCCGCAGCGGATACACCCGAGCGCGACCAGCTCGGCCGTGCCGATGACGATCCCGTCCGCGCCCATGGCGATTGCCTTGGCAATGTCCCAGGGGTTGCGGATCCCGCCCGACACGATGAGCGTCACCTCGTCGCGCACCCCCTCGTTCGCGAGGAACTGGTGCACGTTGCTTATCGCGTATTCGATCGGCATGGCGATGTNNCGCCGCCCTTGCCGTTGCCGCGGTTTTGCATCTGGACCGACGGCTCGTAGATGAACCGCCCGCCAACCGGCACGGTGCAAGCAAACCCGGTGACCCCGCAGCCGCCCTCCTCCGCCGACTTGCCCGTCTCGAACGGCGCAGGCCCGTAGACCTGCGAACGGGCCGCCAGAAGTTGTTCAGCGAAATCCATCATTTCCGTCCAACCCGAAGATTCACCACCAAGAACACCAAGGACACCAAGAACACAAAGAAGAAGATCCTGAGAATTAAGGATTCAAATATCACCAGTTTTTTTGAAGACGCTTCGATTTCCTTCTTATCTCTTATTACCTCTTTATCTTTGTCTTTCTTCTTGGTGTTCTTGGTGCCCTTGGTGGTGAAGGATTTCCTATTCTTGATCCTTCCCGTCCGCCAGGTAATACAGCACGTCCGTTCGCCCGCGCAGTTCGCGGATCGATTTCATGCCCAGCTTCGCCAGCACGTCCACAATTTGCTCCCGCCAGGCGGCCAGCAGATTGATCAGCCGCTGCGTCGCCCAGTCCAGGCTCATCTGCATCATCAATTCCGGATCGGTGCTGGCGATGCCTCGCGGGCAGCCCCGGCCGCTCTCGCAGCAGGCGCAGCGGACGCAGCCGACGGCCACCATTTCCGGCGTGCCGACCACCACGCCGTCGGCCCCCAGGGCGATTGCCTTAAGAATGTCATGGGCGGTGCGAAGGCCGCCGCTGACAATCAGCGTGATCTTGTCGCGAATGCCCTCGGCCACCAGGAACTTGTGGACCTTGGGGATGGCGTATTCGATCGGCATGGCGATGTTCTTCTTGGCGATGTTCGGCGCCGCGCCGGTGCCGCCGTAACTGCCGTCCATGTGGACGATATGCGCACCCGCGCAGTAGGACCCGACCGCCACCATCTCCACGTCGTTTGGCGTCGAGACCTTGGCGGAAAGGAGCGTGGTGCGGTTGATATGCGATATCCAGTCGAGGTGCTTCTTATGGTCTTCGATGGAGTAAACGCTGTGGAACGGAAACGGTGAAAAGAGCGACGTTCCCACCATGGCCTCGCGCATGGCTGCGACCGCGGGCGTGTTCTTGCTGCCCAGGAGATGCCCGCCGAGGCCGGGCTTTGCGCCCTGCGCATACTTGAATTCGACGATGCGCGCCCGCTGGATGGTCTCCTCACGCACGCCGAAGAGCCCGGTGGCGACCTGCGTGATCATGTTGTCCTTGTAGGGAATGAACCGGTCGGGGTATCCCCCTTCACCGGTGCAGCTGAAGGTATTCCAGGCCCTGGCCGCCCGCACCTTGCCGAGCTGCGCCCTGATGTTCGTTGACCCGAACGACATGCCGCCGCCGTACCAGGGGACGTCGATCGTTATTTTCGGCCGGGAGTCGTTTTTCCGTTTGTTGAGCTGGAGCGTCGTGACAATATCCTCGCGGCGAAGCCCGGAGGGTATCTTATCCGGAAAGACGAACCGCAGCCGGTCGAACCCGCCGCCGGACCTGCCGATTTCGCTTTCGAGATACGTCGGCGGTTTGTGGCCGGTTTCGGCCATCCACCAGTTGCTCGCCAGGAGGTCCGGGGTCCAGCGATGGTCGCCGAGCGTCTTGAAGACCGGGCTCTCGTCGAACGAGAGCGCCTGCGCCGGACAGTTCTTGACGCAGAAGGCATCGCTCGCCTCGCACTGGTGCCCCACGCAGCGGTAGTCGAGCGGGCGGATCACCTGCCGGTAGCCCGCCGGACGGGTATGCACGCCGTAGCGGCAGAGTTCCACGCATTTTCCGCACGAAACGCAGTTTGAGGCACGATGGATGCTGAACTTCCCGATTTCGTTGCGGTAGCGCGGCGGGGTTACACAAACCTCCCTCGGGACCTCTGCAAATTCCGGGTTCGCGGCAAACTCGGCGGCGGCCTGGGGACTTTTATTTGTCAGCGTACTGTTCATAGTCGTTTCCCGTGCAGGGGTGGGCCCTGCCGTACCGTTTCCCAATAAAGAGCGCTACACGCTGTCCTTCCGTTTTCCGAAAAGCCGTCCGAATGCCGCCCGTTCGAGGTCCTCGAAGAACATGCACCGTCCCGCTTCACCCCTCAGGCGGCGCGCCTCACGGATTCCCATGGCTCCAAGCATTTCCAGGAGCTGGCTATGCCAGGACCCCATGAGGTTGACAATTCGGCTTACCGCATAGGTCTCGTCGATTGCCGGAAGGTCGACCGGGCAGCGTTCTCCGTGCCCGCACTCGTTGCACAGGCGGCATTCGAGCGCGACGATAAGCGGAATATCGATGGCGACGAGGTCGGCGCCGCAGATGATGGCCTTTGCCATATGCTCGGGCAGGCCGATGCCCCCCGACGCCATGAGCGTCACGTGGTCGCGGATGGATTCCCTGACAAGAGCCTGGTGCGCTTCCCGCAGGGTGTCGCGCATATGCCGCGGTTTATCGCCGCCCACCTCCCGGCCGTGCCGGTCGAACACGATATTGATAACCTCGGCCCCCCGGCGCGCGAGCTCGACGACCCGCAGCGCGACGTTCTTTGTCGCAGGCAGGCGAACAACCACGATCCGTGCCGGATCATCTTTCTTCAGGGAGGCGATTGTATCGAAGATATCGACCGCATCGGGAACCGCTACCATGGGCGCCCCGGCGGCAGCTCCGGTACCGTTTTTCGGATATTCGAGATACGGCACCGTGACGCCCGGCTTCTGCGACGCAGGTGACAATGATGAATCCGGCACCATGGCAAACAGGCCGAGCCTTGCGGCTGCCTTGACAATAGCGGAAAGCACCGGACCGTGGCGCCACTGCGCGGGCACGATGTCGAAAACGATGGGCAGCGGACTCTGGAGTCGCGGCGGCGGCGTGTCGGTCAATTCCATGCCGTCAAAATTCAATCGCCCGAGTTTACTGCCGATGTCCACGCCGGTATTGATGTACTCCCTGCCGTGAATCCCGTCGCGCGTCGGCCGCACGATTTCGGACATGTCGGTCCATATGGAATCGAAGCCCTTGCCGCTGAACGGACCGCCATAGCCGCATCCGGACACCGGAACGCCGCCGGTCTCCGCCTGGAACCAGGTTGTCGTGATGATGTCGGGGGTATAGTACTCGTCACCGAGGCGGTCGTATTGGGGGTTGGCAACGCGGGTAAGGATATTTTTCGTGCAGTTCTGGACGCAGGTGAGGCACCCTTTACACTGATAGATGTAGTCGAGGTAGCCGACCTCATCGCGCAGCGTATCGGCCTCGTCGCGGTAAAGCCCGTAAACGCAGCTCTTCTTGACGCAGTTCTTACAGCTGGAACAGTCCTCACGCCAGTCGACAATCCCGAGCTTCCCCTCGGGCCTGAAGCGGGGCGGAGCCGGTTGCGTGGTGACGTGATATTTTGCCGGCATGGTGGCTACCCCAGTTGTGATTTCAGGCCGTCGAGGACTGCAAGTGCTGCATCGAGGTCATCCTCGCAGACAATTTCAAAGCCCCGGAGGCCATCGATACCCGAAAGCCGGTCGATGGTTTCCTTCGCAATGGCAATGCCCTCGCGGCGAACGTCGCTCACCGCGGATTTTGAGGCCAGGCGGCTCAGCAGCGCGTCGGGAACCATGGGGATCGGGCGTTTCTTTGCGTACTCTGCCGCCTCGGCTGCATCGGTCAGGACCTTGATCCCGGCGATAAACGCGGTTTTCTTGTGCAGGCCGCGGGCGGTGACTTCTTTCCACCAGAGTTCGAACCGGGCGAGATCGAACACCGGGGGAGTAACCAGGAAATTCGCCCCGGCGCTTATTTTCTGCTCTACCCTGAGGAGCTGGAGCTCCATGGGATCGGCGATGGGCGAAGCCACGGCCCCCAGACAAAGCGTGGGGTGCCCGGTGTGGGCGAACCCGTTGATGAACACCGGATTCTTCACCAATTCCCGGAGCAGCAAGGTCGCGTCATAATCAAAGACATTTTTCGCATCCTCGACCGGCAGGAGCGACTGGTGCGTGCCGCTGGTGCAGAGGATGTTGCGGATCCCGAGCGCGTGCGCGCCGATGCAATCGGAGAGCAGGGCAATCCGGTTCCGGTCGCGCGTCGCCATGTGCAGGATCGGCTCGACCTTTTCATCGTAAAGGATGGAGGCTGCGGCGATGGCCGACATCCGGATGCTGTCCCGATTGTCGCTGACGCCCAGGGCATGGACCTTCCCGGCAATCTTCTTTGCGAGGGATCGGATCGGCTCCGCGTCGAGCGACCGCGGGGGAGCAATCTCCGCAATGATAACCGGTTTTCCGGAAGCTATCCGCTTCTGCAGCGTCATGGTCTCTTCTGGCATAGTTGGTAACCCTATCGTATCAAATCCGGACCTCGGCAAGTCCGGAGAACCGGAGTACCGAGCCGTTGATCAAGTTTTGCAGTTGGCTGAGCGTTTGGCCGTGGGGGCAGTTGATAATTTCCGCACGCTGCGGATCGAGCCCGATCTCTCCGAGCAACCGCTGGACGGTACGGACCCGAATCTCGGCCCGGTAGTTGCCCTGCGTCAGCGTGCACTCACCCTTCGAGCAGGCCAGCACGCAGACGCCGTGCACCCCGCCCTCCAGGGCATGGAGAAGGTATTGCGCGTCGATCTTTCCGCTGCAGGGAATTTCCCGTATCCGCACATGCACGCCCGCTTCGGTCCACTGGACCGGTAATCGGCCGCTTTCGGGAAGGCAATTTTTGCAGAGATAGACGACAACTTCGGGAATCGCTTGGCTTACCATTATCGTTTTCTACCGTCCACCATTCATGGCTAATCACTTCGGGTACATTAAAATAGTATGCGGATGCACCAGGATTCCCTGAAAAAAGGCGAATTCGATGGGCCGCCCGGGAGGTCCCGCAATGCTCGTCCGGGCCGCCAAGGGGAAAATATAATTTTCCAAAACTAATAGTGAAAAAATTTAAAGCCTTTGGTGGGGAAACTGATCTAAATGCCTTTGGTGGGGGAACCATTTAAAAATGGTTCCCCCTGGCCCGAAGCCCCCAAAGCGGGTCTTCGGGCACACCCTTTCCTGCGGAAGTACGAGGCGATGCCTGCCTCGCTTACGCTCCGCAGGCGCCCGCCCACTCCCGCAACGCTCACGTTAGGTAGAAAACACAATTTAAAACATAGTTCGACTGTTGATTTTGTAGGGGCGATCCGCGGTCGCCCTGCTCCACAACCGCCTCAGCCCTCGGGTCCCCTTTGACCTCTCCCCGGCCTTTGGCCGCCCCTCTCCCACGAAGCGAGGGGAATCAAATTAAAAAAAACCATTACGTAGAAAGAACTTAAAAAATTTCAAACCTCCCACCTCACCCCTGCCGCTAAGCGTCTTCCCCTCTCCACGAGTGGAGAGGGAATACAGGGGTGAGGCGGGAGGGGGACAAGAATAAGGTCTTAAACAAAATCAAACCGACCCCTCTTTTATTGCCTTTAAATGTTTTTTCTACCATATGGGGGCGTTGCGGGGGGCCGAGAGCGCCCGCCTGTGGCGGGCATCGCTGCGGCCCCCTGCTGGAAGAGGTGTGCCAAAGACCCCGCAAGCCCGGCTTTGCGGGCGCGGAGGCNNGCGAAGCGAGGTTCCCCCACCAAGGGCTGTAAGGTGCCGCAAAACTATTTTTAATATCATGCACATTCACTATCTCCAACACGAACCTACCGAAGATCCCGGCTCCATCCTCACCTGGGCCGTGGAACGCAATCACACCGTTACCGGCTCGATGATTTTCGACGGTGACTCCCTCCCCTCCCTGAACTCTTTCGATATGCTCGTCATGATGGGCGGGTACATGAGCGTTTACGAAGAGGACGAACACCCCTGGCTCGTCACCGAGAAGGAGTTCATCCGGCAGGCCATACAGGCCAATAAGGCGGTGCTGGGCGTCTGCCTCGGGGCGCAGCTCATCGCGAGCGCGCTCGGGGCCGAAGTCCGCAAGAACCGGTTCAAGGAGATCGGCTGGTTTCCGGTGACCCTCACGCCTGAGGGCGAAAAGTCCCCGCTCTTTACGGACTGGCCCGCCACCTTCGAGGCGTTCCACTGGCATGGCGATACCTTCGACCTGCCCGAAGGCGCCCTCCGGCTTGCCGAAAGCGAGGCCTGCGCCAACCAGGCCTTTTCCTACGGAAAGAGCGTCGCGGCCCTCCAGTTCCATGTGGAAACGACTTCCGACAGCGTGATGCGCCTCGTGTCGGACTGCGGAGCGGACCTTGCGGAAGGGGAACCGTGGGTGCAGTCGCCGGATGCGATACTGGCAAATAAGGATCCCCTGCCGGAGCTGCCGAGACTGCTGTATCCGATGCTTGATAGACTATCTGATATAAGTACTATTAGGTAAACGCCGCATTGCCTGCCCCTCAGCAAAAATGAGGTATTGCTCCACAAGATTGTTTAATGCTGCCAATTCATCTTCCGCGAGATAATTTTTTGCAACGATAACATCGGTCTTTCGGACCTTTGCGCCCCGATAGTTGGTCAGTCCCATATTGGGCTGGTGAGCATCCGCCCTGGAATGAATGATTTCAGCAGCAGTTTGGCCGGTGATTGCCCAATGCATTTTATTCTGGACCGTATGGCTCTCATTCGTGCTTATTAAGCTCATTTCATTGGATTCTTTCATCTGGATTTCACATTAGTTATGGAGCTCGCAGGTCCAACGTTAGCTCGGAACAAGAAACCGCTTCATAAATATAGTCAGAGAGGATTCGGGTTTTCAAAATTCTTTCATGTTTTTTCTACCAAAATAGGGGCGTTGCGGAGGTGTTCAGACCCCGCCGACACACCCCTGCAGGGTTGAAATTCGGTATCACCCGGATCATGAACTCTTTAAACAACGGTACCGTAAAGGACAAATCACCATGCGCCGGACTATAGATCATGCCCTTTTTTATCAATTTTGCCCGCACTGGCCCCAGCACGCTGACCTTCACGCCCAGGGAATCGGCAATATCGCCGGCATGAGAAGAACCGGGCCCCAAATCGGCCATCGCTCGGAGAAAGTTTTTTTCACTTGGAGTCAACCGGTCAAAGCGGACCCGAAAAAAGTTTGTATCAAGTTAGGTAGACAAAACAAGAAAGATATCGTGGACAGGGGAAGACGCTTTGCGGCAGGGGTGAGGCGGATTTTGACTTTGCGTTAGCGAGGACAGAGGGTGCCGGGGTAAACGAAGTGACCCCGGCAGTATTTGAAGACCCAGGCGAAGCCGCAGGGCTTCAAACACCGGCTCGGCTTTGCCGTGAGCCCGGCGGAGGCGCGCCGTTGGGACGCCCTTCAAGGCGCCCCACCGGAACGCCCAGAATTTGACTTTGTATTAATTAGATCGCCTCGTACGTCAATACCACACACCCATTGCCGAAAATCCTTGATTTAACGAGCTTCAGGGCAACACTATTTTTGATCCCCTCGAACATCGTCCGGCCCTGACCGAGGGCTATCGGATGTATCGCGACTTCATAGGTATCGATCAACCCCTCCTTGGCCAGCTGCGCAACGATGCTGCCGCTGCCGAGAATAATCAGGTCCTCGCCCCCCTCCTCCTTCATCCTCCGGACCTCGGCCACGAGATCGCTCTTCACGAGCCTCGTATTGCCCCATGATACCTTGTCAAGAGTCCGCGAAAAGACGACCTTAGCCCCGCTGTTCAATCGCTTCGCGACAAGCGGAAAAGTCTTTATCGCATCTTCCGTCGGCCAGTAGCTCGCCATCGTATCGTAGGTGACCCGGCCGAAGAGCAGCACGCCTCCCCCGACAGCATTCTCATTAATAAAATTATTCCACTCGGGATCATTCTGGTATCCCCACCGGCTGTCCCCATTCCTGTCGGTGAAATACCCGTCCAGCGAGACATTATTGAATACGCCTAATCTGGATTTGGCCATTGTGCGCTCCTTTTATAATGAGTAGTGGATATTTTAAATATAGAAAAAATCTAAAAGCTTTTGGTGGGGAAACCGCCTACGNNCCCTGGTCTGAAGCCCCCAAAGCGGGTCTTCAGACTCACCCTCTCCCCCTCCCGCAACGCCCTCATCAGGTAGAAAACACCTATAAAGCCCATAAAAAAATGATCGTATACCCTAGATCTTTGATCCAGAGGCTGTTGATCTTTATGGTTTTGAGGAATGGATTTTGTAGAGACGTAGCACGCTACGCCTCTATGCATCGGCAGCATAATTTTATAATAGCCCTGTCGGATCGTATTTTTACCTTTTTGACCCACTCATTCCCGAACTTAAAAGTATCCGGAGCTCACTGCAATGCCGCTTCGCAGCATTATTTCCGATATGGACGGCGTCATCTACCGGGGCAAACAACCGGTTCCCGGCGCAAGGGAGTTCGTGCACTCCCTGATCGAGTCGAAAACACCGTTCCTGTTCCTGACCAACAACTCCGAGCAGACACCGCTGGATCTGAAGCGGAAGCTCGATGCCATGGGGATCGATCGATTGACCGAGGATAACTTCATCACCTCGGCGATGGCAACCGCAGCATTCCTGCACTCGCAGAAGCCGGGCGGCACCGCCTACGTCGTGGGCGGCGGCGGGCTTATCAATGAGCTCTACAAATGCGGTTTTTCACTTTCGGAAAGCAATCCCGACTACGTGGTCGTGGGCAAGACCAAATCGCTCAACTTTGATATGCTGAAGAAATCCATATCGCTGATCATGAACGGCGCTAAATTTATTGGAACCAACCCGGACGTCATCGATCCCAGCGAAAACGGCTTTGAACCGGCCTGCGGCAGCATCCTGGCCTCCATAGAGATCGCGACCGGCAAAAAACCCTACATCATCGGCAAGCCGAATTCGCTCATGATGACCATCGCGGTCAAGCAGCTTGATGTCCTGGCCGGGGAGACACTCATGATCGGAGACCGGATGGACACCGATATTGTCTGCGGGCTCGAAGCGGGCATGAAGACGTGTCTTGTTTTGTCCGGGGTCAGCACGGTGGAAACCCTGAACGATTTTCCGTATAAGCCCGACTATGTTTTCAACTCGGTCGCTGATATCGATTGGGACGCGCTGCGGTCGGCATAACCTTTGATCAATAACTCCCCGCCCACGGCGGGATAACCCGGTACGTTGCATTTTTGCTTACCCTGTAGAGGAACCATGGAAATTTCGACGCCGACCCTGCTCCGCATCAAGCCAAACGCCATCCATAAAATCGGAAAATACCTCCGCAAAGAGGGATTCACCCGCGTCGCCCTGTTCTACGGCGAAGGGCTGAAGGAGCTTTTCAGCGAACATATCACCATATCGCTCGACTCTTCGGAAATTACGGTTATCCAGGAGGAGATTGTCGTATCGAACGATATCGATAATATTTTCAGGCAAACCATGTCGATCCCGGGCTCGGTCCAGGCGATCGTGGCCATCGGCGGCGGCAAGGTCATCGATTTTTCGAAGTATGCCGCCTTCATCCTGCAACTGCCGATCATCTCGGTACCGACCTCGATTTCAAACGACGGGTTTGCATCACCCGGCGCATCGCTCGTCGTCAACGGCAGGCGCAAATCCATGAAGGCAAACATTCCCTACGGGGTCATCGTCGACACCGAGATCATAAAAAATTCCCCGGAACGCTATACCTATTCCGGCATCGGCGACCTGATATCGAACTACACGGCAATTTACGACTGGAAATTGTCCTACGACGCCACGCGGGAATATGTCAACGATTTCGCGGTGCTTATTTCGACCAACGCGGTCGAAAATATGGTGAATTACAAGAATAAAAACATCGCGGACCTGGAGTTCCTCCGGCTCATCTGCGGCTGCCTGGTCATGTCCGGCGTGGCCATGGAGGTGAGCAGGTCAAGCCGTCCGGCAAGCGGAAGCGAACACCTGATCTCCCATGCCTACGACCACGTCGCCGCAAGGCCTTCCCTGCACGGCTTGCAGGTGGGCGTCGCCACGTTCGCCATAAGCTGGCTCCAGGGGAACAAGGAGCACGCGACAATAAAGGAAGTCCTCGAAATCACGGGATTTATCGATTATGTCACGAAGCATCCGCTGGATAAGGAGGACTTTATCAAGGCGATCAGATATGCTCCAAATATCAAGGAAAACTACTACACCATTCTTTCCGCAAAAGGAAAACTGGAAAAACTCATCGATTTCGTCAAGACGGACGGATACTTCAACCATCTTGTCAAATAGGCGACTCGGGTCAGGTACCGGCGGGAAGATTAAGTCTTAAGTCAACTGCTTGAGGTGGGAAAACCTCGCTTCGCGGGTTTCCCCCTGATCGGTGCTGCGCAAAGCCGCGTCTCCGACTCACCCCTCGCCTTCCCTTCGCTTTGCCCGGCAGGCGAGTCCCATGCGCCCGGCGGAGGAAGGGCCAATAAAAAAACCCTTCGAAAAAAGCCGCTTTTTATGAAGTTCGGCTATTCCGAAGGGTCCCGGGATGATCACGCTGAAAGCGAACGCTTACTCGACTTTTAGTATCTTCATTCGCTTGTCAAAGTTATTCGCCTTCATCCTGACTACATACATGGTGGAGCTTAGATTGCCCTCGCCGCTATTCCACGGCAGTTCATAGTGCCCGGCCTGGTATATTCCCTTCGCCAGTTGCTTCACCAGACTTCCCTTCATGTCGAATATGTCGATCTCGATGGGATGCTGCGAACCATCGGCTATCGCCGGTACATCGAATGCTATGTTCACCGACCCCTTGAATGGGTTCGGGTACGCCCGCGAAAGATTAAAAACGGATATGAGAGCGCCGGCAGGAACAGCAAGCGTTGCCGTGAGAATTGTTTTAGCCGTATAGACCGGGTCGCTGCCGCATGTCACCACGAGCGGATATTCAATTTTGCCGTCCCAAAGCTTGAAGCTTATCTTTTCGGACGGCAGGCAGCCGTTTTTAACCTTGCTCGCGGGGTCCTTCCCGCATATTGCGAAGGCGGTAATGCCGTTCGACACCGTGCCGGAACCTACAAGATTTCCCTTCGTATCGTAAGCCCCGACCTCGCAGTTGTCGGCCGCAAGCTTGCCGCCGATTTCCACACGCTGCGCCAGGAATGCGGCAACATTCCCGGCTATTCCGCGCTTAGCATAGTGCTCCGGAGCGGGTGGATTGCGGAGCTTTGCAACGGCAGGGGACGCAGCAAGAAGCTTCGCCGAGCTGCTTCCTGTCGTCGGATAGGTGAGAGAGGTGGCCGCGCTCGTGACAATATAATACCCATTTCCGACGGTCATCGTCCCGATCTCATTCAATGAGGCGGCAGGCCAATAAAAGTTGCTCTTGCCATCCATGACCAGTATTAACTGGGAACCGACCGATGCAAGCGCTGATGATATCGGCATGCTCGCCTGCGGCAGGTAGGAGACGAGGTTCCAGCTATTAGCCGCGAGCGGAACCGGCGTCGAGGAAATTTTTACAGGGATTCCGGTAAGCTTGAGCGTATCGGAGGCAAGGGTATCGAGAACCCAGTATCCCGAACCGGTATGGATAGTGCCGATTTCATCCAGCGAGGCTGCCGGCCAGTAGAGATTATCGCTCCCGTCCATGGCAAGGATAAACCCCTTGAGGCAGCCGAAAACACCCTTGGTCGATGAATCGGAAGGTTGGATGTTCAAAGAATACATGAACCAGCAGTTTTGAAGCGGAATGGCAAGATGCGCTCCGGTGGAGAAACTCCAGACACCCGTCCAGGCGCCCGATCCGCTCGCATTGGTTGCATTGACCTCCCAATAGTATGTGGTATTATAGGATAGTCCGCCGGACACAAGTACGGCTGATGTCAAGACCGTCTGGTTCACACAGGTAGTGGAAAAGGTTGAAATTGTTGATATCTGTAACGTGTAAGAAATTGCGCCGCATACGGTACTCCAGCTCATTTCGGGTAAGATCGCCTGGCCGACTGCACCATTCCCCGGAAGAGCAAGAACCGGCATTGCTATCATAGTCGAGAAGCTCCAGATGCTCGACCAACCGCTTTCGCCGCCCGCGTTCGCTGCGATTGCGCGCCAATAGCAGGTCGTGCCGCTCGCAAGACCGCTCACCGTCACTGAGACTAGAGAATCTCCCGACTGATCCAATACCGTGGTGCAGAACTTGCTGCACAGGGAAACCTGGACTTCATAGAAAGTCGCCCTTGCAGTAGTCCCCCAGCTCAGGGCAAGTGAATCCGGCTGATTGCCCGCTCCATTTGTCGGAGAAGCAAGGAGCGGGGCGGCAGGAATAGTATTTATCGTCGTGAAGCTCCAAACATTCGACCAGCTCGTGCCGCTCATGTTTGATGCGTTGGTATGCCAGTAATACGTTGTTCCGTTCGCGAGACCGCTCACCGTTGCGGAAGTTAAAGATGCCCCCGACTGGTCAAAGTATGTTGTGTTGAATGCGGTTGAAAGCGAAACCTGCACCTCATAGGAGGTTGCCCCGGTAGAAGTACCCCAGCTCAGGGATAGTGAAAGAGGCTGATTGATTGCTCCATTCGTGGGAGAAGCAAAAACCGGCGCAGCGGGTTGAACAACTATCGTCGTGAAGCTCCAGATGCTCGACCAGCTCGTGCCGCCCGCATTCGTAGCGCTCGCTCGCCAGTAACAGGTCGTAGCGTTCGCGAGACCGCTTACCGTTGCCGAAGTTAAAGCCGCTCCCGACTGGTCGAAAAGCGTTACGCTGAAGGTGTTTGACAGGGAAACCTGCACCTCATACGAGGTCGCCCCGGTAACGCCGCTCCAGCTCAGCCCGAGCGAAAGGGGCTGATTAACCGCGCCATTCGTCGGAGTAGCAAGGATCGGCGCCGCAGGAGCCGAAGCCGGAAGCGTGATAGTATTGGAATCCAGGGTTACTGCAGCTACGCTTGCGAGCGCTCGGCCATTCACTCTTGCTCCGGTATTGAGCGTAATAGACTGATTCGCCATTATTGTTCCCTGGAAGACCGAATTCGTTCCAAGAGTCGCTGATGATCCTACCTGCCAGAATATGTTGGCTGCCTGAGCGCCACCGGTAAGAATGACCTGGATGCCGCTTCCAACGGTAAGAGCGCTTCCTACCTGAAAGATCCATACATCGGTTGCGCTGCCCGTAAGCGTGTCATTAGAACCTGTTATCAATGCAGCGCTTGGAAAATTATATAAGCCGGGGCCGAGTTTTAACCCGCCGATATTTCCGGATCCGGGGTTTAAAAAAGATCCTGCAGGCACCGGTGTTCGGCTTTGGGCATTATCATATGCTGTGGTTAAATCTGCCTGGGCTTGAGTCAGCAAGGATTCCGCAGGCACCGAACCTGCCGGGCCGGTTGCATCAACCGCATAGATTATCCCGTTAACCTGGGAGGAAGTAAGCCCTGTAATGGCGCTGCCTGCAGCAGGGCTCAAGCCTGCATTACCGGTGATTACCGAAGGTGGAACGTCGGTGATGGCCGAACCGGCAAGAACGGCGAAATCGACAGCCCTACCCAGCGGCACCGGCGTAAGCGATTGTGACATGGCGGCAACAGACACCAGTGAGATAACCATAGCTATCGCCCCGAGAAAGCGAGTCCATCGGGCTGTACGTTTTGATGCCTGTGTGGTAAAAGCCTTCATAAACCGGTTCCTCCCAGTAATTGCTTATGTCCATTTACGGTTTTGCGTATGAGCTATAGCGCAAGCAATAATGAGTCCATCAATATATTTGTGCAAGTTCCGGGAGACAGCAAAGCGTTTTTACTTTCGGGTAATCAGGCCGATACATACGGCAAAAGACGGCTTTGTATGCCGTAAAAGGCCGGTCATCCTTACCTATGGTATAGTGCCCCGGGATAAATGACACTGTCCGTGAGTGAATCAGCCGGGTTCCCATGCCGATTATATTTTTCTCCGGTGTCGTTCCTTTCCCGGAACGTGTCGTTTTTTGCTTCGCTCTTGAGGCTGCCGTCTTAAAAACAGGAAAGAGGTGATAATCAGTGATAATTAAGCGGTAATCTATTGAAGTACCATTTCGTAAGCATTTGAATCGAAGTCAATTGCAGCTTTATTTTCAGCCCAAAGTCAGCTGATAACGGCTTTGTTTCCATTATTATTGAGATGTAAAGAAATAACGGCTGCGGATATTTTCGAAAAAGGTGGATCTGATGATGGCGGTATCATGCAGAGGCAAAGCGACGCTTTAACCGGGCAATTGCCATGGAACG
>PLTF01000079.1 GCA_003164335.1 Fibrobacterota bacterium | reverse complement strand
GGAAGGGGAAGGCGATGTTTGCCTCTGGCAAACGCCTTTCCCCTCCCGCAACGCTCACATTAGGTAGAAAAAACAAATACGGCAAACCAAAACCGTATAAGCGTAGATGCGTCAAGTCAAAAGATTTATAATCATTCCCCCTTTTACGCTTCTACGTTGTTATGTTTTTTTCGCAGAGGCCTCGTGGGTCCCCGCNNTCTTTCTTATTCTTTTTCTTTTGGATTCCGGCTCAGCCATCCAAAAGAATTTGAATTTGCCTGTGCCTTTTCGAGGCCTGCCCCCCTAAGCACGTTGCATTTCTGCCAATAGAATGATATACTATAGATAACTTATTTGTATACCTCTTATCCGATGGTTTCCCTGCCGGAAGCATGATCCGGGCTTTGCCATGAAAAAAATGCCCGCAGAAAAATCGACGCGTTCGGCGATAAAACGGAAAGCCGCTGTTTCGCGCCGGTCGGGATCGGCAGATCCGGATAAGGAGTCCAATCCGCCATTTCCGGAAAGCCTGCTTTTTTCGAATACGCTCCAGGGAATCATCGCGACCGATACCCGGGGTCGCATAACCGCAGTCAACCCTGCTTTTATCGCAATGACCGGCTTCGCGGAAAAGGAGCTTTCCGGTAAATTGCCGTCCTTCCTGTTTTCCAACAGGCACGACCCGGGACTTTCCCTGTCGATCGCCGCTATGATGGAAACACAGGGGAAATGGCAGGGTGAAGTGCTCCTGCGCCTGGCGGACGGCACTACCCGTCCGAGTTGCCTGACGGCGCTTTCAGGGGACGACAACGGAAGACCCTATGCATTCTACCTGTTCGGCGATTTCGCCCCGTCCTCCGGCGATGCGGCTTCTATTGACAATTGCGCCTATTTTGACCCGCTGACAAGGCTTCCGAACCGGCGTTCCTTCGGCGAGCGGCTCTTGACCATTCTCGACCGCTGCAGGGAGGCGGAATCCTTCTGCGCCCTTCTCCTCATCGATATCGATAAATTTCATTCCATCAACGACATGCTCGGCTTTTCAAACGGTGACCAGCTCCTGCAATCGCTCTCGAACCGGCTGAAATCATGCGTCAGGGAGATGGATTCCGCCTTCCGGCTGGGCAACGACGAATTCGCCCTGGTGCTGGAGGCGGTTTCACATCCCGAGGACGTATCCATGGTAGCTAAGCGGGTGCTGAATATCTGCGCGCCGCCTTTCCGCTTGTCAAATCGGGAAATTTATGTGACCGTTTCCATCGGGATCGGCATCTGCCCGAGCGACGGTACGACCGAGGACCAGCTGCTGAAAAGCGCCCATTCGGCATTGGATCGCGCCAAGGAGTTCGGTGTCAACCATTTTCAGCACTACCATCCCGCCATGAATGCGAAGGTAATGGAGGAGTTCATGCTGGACAACGACCTGCGCAAGGCGCTCCAGCAGGACGAATTGCTGCTGCACTACCAGCCGCAGGTCGATCTGACCACCGGCAAAATTTATGGGGCCGAGGCCCTCATCCGGTGGATGCACCCGCAGCGCGGCGTGCTTTCACCCCTGCAGTTTGTGCACCTGGCTGAGTCGAACGGCCTCATAATTCCCATGGGTGAATGGGTACTGAAAACCGCATGCATCCAGGCCAGGAAGTGGCAGGAGCGCTATTCAAAAAAATTCAGTATTGCCGTGAACCTGTCCAACCAACAGTTTCAGCAGGTTGACATCACCGAGCGGGTAGCGTGCATTCTGGAGGAAACCGGGCTTGATCCCGGATCGTTGGAGCTTGAGATCACCGAAACGGTCGGCATGAAAAACCCCGAATCAACCCTGAAGGCGCTTCAAAAGCTTAAATCCATGGGCGTGCGCATCGCCATTGATGATTTCGGGACAGGGTATTCGTCAATCTATTACCTTAAGAAGTTCCCCATCGATTCCATCAAAATCGACCGGTCATTCATCGACGACATGGCCATGGATCCCAACGCGGCAACCATCGTGCTTGCCATGATCGCCATGGCGCGAAGCCTCAATCTCTCGGTTATTGCCGAAGGCGTGGAAACCCGCGACCAACTCGACTACCTTTTCGGTGCCGGATGCCGCAAAATTCAGGGGTTTATATTCGGCCGGCCCGTCACGGCTCCGGCTTTCGAGCAATTGCTCCTCACTCCCCCCGCCATTATCGGCAACATGCCCCGGCCCGAATTGAAAGCCCGACACCCCGTAACAACGGCCTCGTGAGCCGATTTTCGAACGCCGGAAGACCTGGGCCCACCATGGGGCGGGACTCCCGGATGTGCGCTGCGGCTGCAGGAAACGTATTTTATCGGCATGCACCTCTCATCGCTCACGGTGGATGCTTCCCGTTTCCCGGATGCCGCCCGGTATCCCTTCAATCTGCCGATCTTCAGGATTCCGCAGTACCTCGAATTCGGGACCAATATCACCTTTTTCGCCGGTGAAAACGGAAGCGGAAAATCCACGTTGCTCCGGGCATTGACAAAACGATCCGGAATTTACCGCTGGTCGGAAAGCCTCTGGGCCCGGTCGCACTTCAACCCCCACGAGGAATCCCTCTCCGAGTATCTCGATGTTGCCTGGACCGGATCTCCGAAACCGGGAGCCTTCTTTTCATCGGAAACCTATGCGCATATGGCCGGTCTGATCGAGCTCTGGGCGGCGGGAGACCCGAAACTCCTCGACTATTTCGGCGGCAAGTCGCTTGTCGAACAGTCGCACGGCGAATCGTTCATGTCTTTTTTCAAATCCCGATTTACCATCGAGGGCGTGTATTTTCTGGACGAACCTGAAACGGCGCTCTCTCCGAAACGTCAGATTGAGTTTGTGGAGTTCCTCAAGGAACAGGACAAATCGGGTCTCGCGCAGTTTATCATTGCGACCCACTCCCCTCTTCTGCTCGGGTGCCCGAATTCCACGATATACTCATTCGATCATGCGGAAATATCGAAGGTTGCGTATGAAGAGACCGGGCATTTCAAGGTTTATCGGGATTTTTTGCTGAACCGGCGCTCCGGAGCCGCATAGGAACCGGATCCAATACTTGCAAGCTGCAGCTTACTCTTCATTAAGGAGGACGGCATGAAACCCCTCGAAAGAATCGGCTCAATCGACCCCGCCCGTGCCGCATTTTCCCTTGCGGATGAGTTTAAGAAGTTTGCCTTCAAGGGCAACGTTATCGATATGGCGGTCGGTGTCATCATCGGCGCAGCCTTCGGGAAGATCATCGACTCGCTCGTCAAGAACATCATCATGCCGATCATCAGCCTGCTCCTGCCCGGAAACCAGGGGTATCTCAACTGGAAGATCGTCGTGGGGGCCAAAGAAGTTCCGTACGGTCTGTTCATCGGCGAGATCGTTAATTTCCTGATCATCGCCGTAGTGCTTTTCCTGTTCATCGTTAAATTTCTGGGCTGGCTCATGCGGTCGAGAGAGAAGGTGGAGGTCACCATTACTAAGGAAGTGGAGCTGCTGACGGAAATAAGGGATTTGCTGAAAAAACCGGAAAGGTTGGAAGGTTCGGAACTCCCATGATCGACCTTGAAAATCTGATGGTACGGGAGGCCCGATTGACCAAGGGGCCTCTGGGCGAAGATTTCTTCCTCGAACATATCCTGGTCGTGAAAACCATTGCCCTGGACCTGGCGAAGGACCTCGATGCCGATGTCACGATTGTTGATGCTGCAGCACTGTTACACGATATCGCCGCCGTCCGCGACTACCGGGGCATTGCGAACCATCATATCGAGGGTGCTGCGATCGTGCGTGGCTTGCTCGCCGGGGAAAATTACCCTTCCGCTATGATCGAAGCCGTTTGCGAATGTATCGAACGCCACTCTGCACCTATCGCAATGGGAGAGGGCTCGCCCGAAGCGGTCTGTCTTTCCAACGCTGATGCCCTGGCCCAGATGCTCCGACCCGTTTACTGGCTCTACTATGCATTTCGCGTGAAAAATTTTTCATTTACCGAAGGGAGTGCCTGGTACCGGTCAAGGATGGAAAGCCACATGGCATTGCTGATCCCCCGGGCTGCATTGGTTTACGGGAAAATATATGAACCGATATATGCATCGCTCTACGGTAAAAAATAAGGTAAGGCTCCCGCAGGTATTAATCGGTGCATAAATATAAACTCATGGGCACCTCTAAAAAAACCGTTCATGGTTCGACAGGCTCACCACGAACGGTTTTTTACTACGTTATTTATAAACTGCTGAGCAAAACCCGAAATAAATGCAATAATATGCAATTATTTATAACTCCTCCGTCCGGAGTAATCTATATTATCTCGCGCGCTATTATGAGGGCCTCCCGTTAGTTATAGCGACAGCAGCAACCCGGCTTCGATGTTATCCGAAACCGCCCGGGATGAAATTTATTGCTATTCCTGATATAATGAGCTAATTATGGCCTCAGCGATACCCTCCCTTAAAGTCGACCGTTTCAAGAAAATTATCGCCCTGATTAATGCCGAAAAACGGGTCTCACTCGCTGAAATTGAAAAAATCCTCCATGTTTCACGAATTACGATTCAACGCGATCTTATCGAGCTTGAAAACCGGAAGCTCATCCGGCGATTCCATGGCGGCGCCATGTCATTCGACTTTTCGAAAGATCTGTACGATTACGACCTTAAGAAATCGATAAATATCGAGGCAAAGAGGGTAATCGCTGAAAAAGCGAATCGGCTGATTCGGGAGAACCACCATGTCTGCCTCGATTCCAGCTCAACGGTATACTACTTATCCGAAACCATTTTCCCGAGCAATGTCCAGGCGGTTACCAGCAGCATCGACAGTTTTAAGAATCTTTCCTCCCGCGAAGATGTCCAGGTTATTCTTGCCGGCGGCAGGATAAACAGAAAGAGCAATACTATTACCGGTCCCGAAGCAGTAGCCATGATCCGGAACTTTTCGTTCGACCTGGCCTTCATTTCCGCAGAATCCTTTATACCCCACCGGGGATTCTTTGATCCGCACCAGGATGAAGCGCAGATTAAGCGGGCCATCCTCGAGTGTTCCCGGGAAAAAGTAATGCTCATCGATTCTACGAAACTCATCGCGGGATCCGGAATTCAAATTTGTTCCAACGATGAGATCGATTACGTGGTGACTGATAAGCCCGATCAGCCCTTACTCAAAAAAATCTTCCGGGATAAGCTTCTTTAAGCCGGCAAAGCCATGGATACCGATCGGCCGTCCCGGCGCCGCATTTAAAAACCGTGAATGGGTCTCTTTCCAAAATGAACTACGATGTCGCGGTAATCGGCGGAGGACCTGCGGGCATGATCGCCGCAGGAAGAGCCGCGCTCGCGGGAGCGCGGGTCGTTTTGCTGGAAAAGAACTCCCGTCCGGGTGCGAAATTGCTCCTCACCGGCGGGGGCAGATGCAATTTCACCAATGTTCACCTCCCTGCACGCATGATGGCGGATCGTTACGGGCCGAACGGGAAATTTTTCATTTCCGCCCTCACCCGGTTTGATGCCGATGCCGCGATTGCATTTTTCGCAGAGCATGACATCCCCTCGAAAATCGAGGATCGCGGAAGAGTCTTTCCCTGCAGTGATCGCGCCGAAGATGTACTGAATGCCCTTCTTGGTTTTCTGAAGAAAAACAACGTAGCAATCATGACGGGCGTTGCAATTTCCGCTTTCGCCAGGCAAAATGCCCGGATTGAAAAAGTGATTGCGACAAGCGGTGAAGCGATCATTGCCGACAACTATATCCTGGCGACAGGCGGGAAATCGTATACCGTTACCGGTTCGACGGGAGACGGGTACCGCTGGCTTGAAGAGCTGGGACATTCGGTGATCGCCCCGGCCCCGGCACTGTGTGCCATCCTTACCGAAGGTCCGACAGCCGGTTATCTGCAGGGCCTTAGTCTGAAAGACCTCCCGGTGGCCGCCTTTAAGGAGGGTAAAAAAATTGCCGGATCCGTTGGCGACCTGCTCTTTACCGGTAACGGCCTGAGCGGTCCCGCAGTTTATGATATCAGTTATGCAGTGGGAAAAAACCTTCCCGGCGAGGTAACGGTGTCCATCGATCTATTTCCTCTGCATGATCGGAGGGAAACGGACAGGATCCTGGTTGAGCTGCTTTCGAGTAACGGCAAAAAACTCTTAAGATCCGTCCTTGGAAAGCTCCTGCCGGGCAGACTGGTACCGGTAGCCCTGCGGGCATGGTCTATTGACGAAGGAAAGCAGGTCGGTGCGGTGACCAGGGAAGAACGCCACAAAATCGTCGATTTTCTGAAAAATCTCATTTTCAAAGTCGCAGGACTGGCGGACCTGGATAAAGCGACCGTAACAGCCGGCGGAGTAAGCCTCGATGAGGTGGATTCAAAAACAATGCGGTCGAAAATAATTGACAACCTGTTCTTTGCCGGGGAAATCCTCGACCTGAATGGTCCGACCGGCGGCTTTAATCTGCAAATTTGCTGGAGCACCGGAATGGCGGCGGGTGAGGCGGCGGGAAACACCGGGGAATGAACGCACTGGGTATGATACTGTTGAAAAATAGCCGGTTGCCGGTCGGATGCGGCATGGATTGATTATTAATAACGGCAACGAAGCATAGTGTGTTTCCGCATTAAAGATACTAATCAGTTCATAAGTATAATCTCATATGAGGACCGTTCGCCCTGAGCCTGTCGAAGGGCGAGCAGCAATTCCGCACCGTTCATGGTTCGACAGGCTCACCACGAACGGCTATTCGACAGGCTCACCACGAACGGCTATTCGACAGGCTCACCGCGAACGGGTGGATGTAACCCTGCTTATGAACTGCTTGGTAATTAACCCTGCCGGTTTATTTACCCGGGTCACCGATGCCTCGGGCGAACGACATGGATATACCCGCGAAGAGTTGTTGCTCAAGTATCACAATGTGCTATTGTCAAGTAATAGTCGTACCGGCTGCTTCCGGCTCGGGAAACTGGCCGGGAGTGCGATGCGGCACTGGAAGCAGACTGCCGCAACGCCTGTTTGGCGATTTATGCAAAACATTGATATCCTTAATCGTCATAATTCATTTTTTCTTCAAGATTTTTTCTCTACATCCTAAACCTGAGAGGGAGCGAAGTTGCTATGGCAAAATTCACCAAGGCGGAGTTGGCTGATCTTCCAAAGAGGAATGAAAAAATTGTAGCTCTCTACAAGAAAGGGTTGACAGGAGCGGCAATAGCCGGGGAGGCCGGCTTGACAGCGGCCATGGTCTACATGATCCTTAAAAAGGCCGGAGCATCCAGGAACGCAGCCGCCGGGAAAAAGCCGGCGAAAACAGCTGTTGCAAAGAGCTCGCCGACAAAGGCTGCGGTCGCAAAGAAAATGGCTTCCGGGAAAAAGCCGGCAAAAGCCCCCGTATCAAAAAAAATACCGGCGAAGAAATCACCCGGCAGGCCAAAAAAGAAATAATCGCCTTCTTCAGATAGTATCTGCAATAAAGCCCTTCATTGGTGTGGTCGCACCGATGAAGGGCTTTTGTTTTGACAGGCACAGTTATTCGGCAAAGCAACCGTTCATCCGCAAAGATCGCCGAAGAATGACGGGAGAGACTTCTATTTTATCATGAAGCTTCCCTCATCCATTATTGTCCGGTCATTAAAGACGCGATATTTATAAACACCCGTTGCAAGAGCTTTTTTATCCTGATTGAGAATGCTTTCTTTCGCTGCCGTCCCGCTGAAGGCCGTTTTCAACAATTCACGGCCATTTAATGAATAAATCGCAATAGTTCCCTTAAAATCCAGGGCAGGGCTTCGGAATTGCGGCTCCTCCGGGCGAACTGCCGTCGGAGAACCGCTGATAACCGTGACGTTATTGCTGCCTTCATTTGCAACATAAATCATATCGGTCACTGAATTCACCGCCACGGCATAGGGCGTTGAGCCCACGCTCAGGGTACTTATCGAGTTGTTTGCGCCGTTTATCACCGTAATGCTGCCGCCCTCATAATTTGCCACATAAATCTTGTTTGTTATCGAATTCAAGGCTATTGCCTCGGGAACCAACCCTGCACTTACCGTCATTGTCGAATCGGTTCCGCCTCTGATTACGGTGACATTACCGCCATGATTAGTCACATAAATAGTATTCGTCACCGGGTTCACGACATCACTCCAGGGATTTGCTCCCGCGATTACACTTATGGTCGAATCGGTCGCTCCATTAATGACGGTGACACCACCGTTATAATTGGTCACATAAATCATATTTGTCACCGGGTTCACCGCAATTGCGTCGGGGTTTGTTCCCGCAGCAACAGAGGTCGTCGAATTGGTTACTCCATTGATGACGGTGACATTATTAGTGCCGGAATTCGCTACATATATCGTATTGGTCGCAGGATTTACGGCCAGCGCATCGGGGCCCGTTCCCGCGATTACAGTGGTCGTTGAGTTATTGGTTCCATTGATTACCGTTACATTGCCGCTGCCGGCATTTGCGACATAAATCATATTGGTTATCGGGTTTACGGCTACAGCCCCGGGCTTTGACCCTACATTCACGGTAGTAGTTGCATTATTAGCTCCATTGATTACCGTTACCGTATTGCTTCCGGAATTTGCCACATAAATCATATCGGTAGCCGGGTTCACGGCTATGGCCCCGGGTCGTGTTCCCACATTCACGGTGCTCGTAGAATTAGTCGCTCCGTTAATAACGGTAACGGTATAGCTGCTGTCGTTCACGACATAAATCATGTTGGTAATGGAATCGACCGCAATTGCCGTGGGCTGCAACCCTGTAGGAATGGTAGTACTGATCACATCCGCCCGTACCTGGACGGCGCTGACAAACGGCATTACCAGAAAAACAACCAGTTTCGCGAAATTGAGTCGCATAGGATATCCTTCTTACAACAAGTTAATGAGAAACCGGCAGACATGCGGAATGGCAGTGAATATTCAGCGGATAAACTACATTCTTCCGGATATTCATTTCCACAATTTTCCTGCACTTTCAAAGTGCCGGTCGAACGACTTGCCGTTCTTTCGAAAGAGAAACACGTGACTTTCCTCTGTCCCGAACCAGAGCGGGCTCTAAAAGAGAATTCTGCTCTTTTTCATTTATAGCTATAATCATGCCAATTTAATGTATGTCATTCTTTACCCCGCTCCTGCGCAGACCGCCGAATCGGTAAAAGAATTTGATGCAAGCTTGCTGTAACAATCTGCAAAGGACTTTGATAAGGAAGATCTAAAGCATAACCTGATATTCGCTTGTTCATCCCGGAGTGAACTCCGGGGACCGCGAAGCAGCCCGCACGATGCCCGACTTGCCTGCATAAAAGAGCGTTCGATAAAACATTTCATTTCCGGTAGTTTCTTAATTTGCCGAAGCGTCGGAAAAGTATCGGGCACATGCCTTGAAGGATGGATAGCCCAATCCTTTCCGGGGAAATAATTTCAGGCAACTACCGGAGCAGCCGCAATAGCCTGGAATAGCGGAGGTCGTGAAAGGCGGGTGCTGAACTGCCGGCTGAAGGGACCACGCCGCTTCGCAGGCGATACTATGAAAGCGTTCAATTTCAGGTTTTTTTCTTGCAAGGATGAAAAAGCGGGAGACGGGGATCGAACCCGCAACCTTAACCTTGGGAAGGTTACACTCTACCATTGAGTTACTCCCGCGAGAGTGATTAAAGATATATCCGACTTCTCAGCGAAGGCAAGGCGGGTCCGGTCCGCCTGTTCGGCCAATGCCTTGCACACATCCCTCTCACCCGCCTCCGACCCGGTCCCGGAATCTTCAGAAGTCGCTTCTACGGAACGAAAAGACATATTTTAAACATCTTATTAATGTACCGGGTCTCCCTATCCACCAGGAACCCTTTCCAAGGAACCGTATGGTAACAGCTATTATTGCACTGGTGCTTCTCGCGATAGCAATCATCTTTGCAGTGTTGCTTATCATCAACAGGAAACCGCCGCCCGAGGAGCAGCGGGGTGAGCCGATAGAACCACCTCTCATACAAGCCAGCGGAATTTATTCAATCATCAGGAAAAGTCCGCGTGAAGATCTCATGAAAATCCGTCCGTCTGAATCCGAAATTCGAAAATATCTTTTCTCCATAAACGAAGATATAGAGAAGAACTGCCTTTCTGATGCCGACAGACAAAATCTCGCGGATCAGTGGAAGCGGGCAGTGGAGCAGAGCATTGCCGCTATTGAAGAGGGCGATGCGAGTAAGGCGCCTTTTTTTTATATTCTCGAGTCAGCCGGTGCCGTTCCATGCAAGGTGTGCGAGTCATATTTCAGGCGGGGGAAATTAGTTACGCGAGAGGAAATTTTTAAGAATCCTTCGATAATCCCTCCATTTCACTTAGGGTGCACCACTAAAATTGTTCCTTTTCGCGGCAATGAGGACTCAAAGGGTTCTTCCGTGCAGGAAATGCTTCCGGTCTGGGAGAAGAACAGTCAGGTTACCATGCCCGAATGGACCATTACCATCAAGCAGCCGTTGACCCGATAACCGAAGGAATCTTTTATAATGAGTCCATGCACGTTCAGTAGAGTAATGCGAAACATACTCGCGGGTTCGGCATTCATTCTTGCGGTCAGTACTTCAACGGTATGGTGTGCAATCGGGCAATCTGCGGTCATCACCCTCGTGATGCCGCCCGGCGCCCGGGCAACCGGCATGGGAGAAGCGTTTACCGGCCTGGCCGATGATGCAGAGGCGGTTTATTATAACCCTGCAGGATTGG
Source organism: Fibrobacterota bacterium (assembly GCA_003164335.1). Lineage (GTDB taxonomy): Bacteria > Fibrobacterota > Chitinivibrionia > Chitinivibrionales > Chitinispirillaceae > BOG-1184. The sequence goes on along the minus strand of PLTF01000079.1, from coordinate 13,917 downwards.
GGCAGGGCCCTCTGGCAAATTCCTGGAAGGCATTTTTAAGAGGCAAAGGACCCTTCATCGCCATCGCTTCCCATTCCAAAGGCTCCGTTTTTTCGGGCCAGCTTGTATGGGCTGCAACGAATCAGGGTTTGCTGCGCTATACCGGAAAAACCTGGGAATCGGGCGAAACCTATCTTGTCGAAGAAAATGATGAGCTGAAAACCATTGCGCGCCGTTACCTCGGTGTCGATGATGAAAAGAGCATCAGTGATGCCGCCTGGAAAATCCAGGTCGAAAACGGCGTCGAGATGAAGCGATACCATGCCGTTCAGGCGGAATTGCATACAAGCCTGGTCGATTCGCTCCTTGCCAGGCATAAAACGACACCGGATGGGGTTGCCCGGACTATTCTTGAGCTTTCCTTCGGCGACCGGACAGCCGCAAAAATTTATACCATCTTGACGCCATACACCGATTCCACCACAGCAGACCACCTTGCAGACCAGGTCGTCGAACTTCTCAAGAAGACCGATACCGAGCTCAAGGATCTGGTTGAATTGCAGATTCCCTTCACCATTGCAGTCAGCGACAGCGTCACCGCCATGGCAATTGATGAATCCGACCGGCTCTGGGTCGGAACGACGCACGGACTCTGGCGCTGCGCCGAATCGAAGTGGACCAGGGTAACGACCGAAGAGGGATTACCGTCTAATTTTATTACCGCCATTGCCCTGGGAAAATACGGAGACCTGGCGGTAGGGACCGATGCAGGCATCGGGGTTTACAAGGATGCCGCCTGGATGAAAATCGGCATTCCCGACGGATTGACCGAACCGATGATTACCTCCCTCGTCCTGGGAACGGACAGCAATACCACCCTTTATGCAGGAACCGCAAAGGGCGTATTCAGGTGCGTCAACCTGACCAAACCGGAAATAACCCTGTTCGATTCGACCCGCGGACTGCTTTCTTCCCATGTAAAAGCACTGTACTACGATTCGCAGGGCAAGTTATGGGTCGGGGGCATTAACGGCATCGCTATTTTCTCGGGTAAATCCTGGAAGCGGTTCAAATTTCCCGGAAGCACGGTGCGGTGTTTTGCCGAGCAGGCCGATGGTGCGATCTGGATCGGCACCAATAAGGGAGTCATTACCTACACCCTGGGCGATAAGGTTACCGCTTCTTCAGCCGGGACTCCCGGCGAAAGAGTCCCTGAATGGAAGGCATACCATTCAAAAAATGTGCTCGCCGGCGATGACGTTACCGGGATCGGCACATTCGGCAACGATATGTGGGTCGCGACCGATCAGGCGCTCAATAAATATGAGTGGGCTCAGAAGCAGGCGCTGTTATTTTACGAGCAGTTACTTCCCTCCTTCCGGCTTTCCGATCTCTGGCACATGTTCGGGACCTTCGTATTCCCTACCGAAGAGTGGGGAACGTTTGCGGGTTCAATAAATTTTGTCAATATGGGGAACAGCGACATAACCGACCAGCTCGGCAATTATGTTGCACAGATCCGGTCGTACGAAATGGTCCTCGGCGGCTCCTATGGTCTCTCTTTTTCACAAACCTTGTCGATGGGGCTTACTGCGAAATACGCCTACAGCGCCCTTGCACCCGGGTATGGCGGAGTCGGGACGACCTTTGCCGTGGATGTGGGAATCCTCAAGCGGGAGTTCATAACCAAGAATTTGTCGCTGGGGTTCATGCTCCAGAACATGGGTCCCGCCATTTACTATTCCGATGAGAGCCTCAAAGACCCTATCCCCTTCACGCTGCGCCTGGGCACTGCCTACCAGGCGGTACGAACGCCGGTTCATGATTTGAAGTTTCTGTGCGATCTCGAACGGGAAGTCGTTACGAATAACGGAGACGGCGACCCTCCTGCTTTTTATCAGGCAATCTGGACCGATCTCCTCCACGATACGGATACCGGCGAAACTACGGTGGCGGAGCAATTACAGCAGGTTGTTTATCACGTAGGCGCGGAATACTGGTACTCGCACTTTTTAGCCCTCCGCACCGGCTTTCTCTTCGATGTTGCCGGCGAGCGCTACGAATGGGACTTCGGGCTGGGTTTGAACTACGGCAACATGAATTTTGACTGGTCGTATGTCTATTCGCCGGACGGCTTTTTCTCCGGAGTCGTCCAGGCGTTTGATCCCTCCGAACAGGGATCGAGCGGTGCGCGCGACGGCCAGATGCGGTTTTCATTCCTTTTTAAACTTTAGGCACAAACAGGTAACCATTGCCATGCCACGACCCGGGTTCTTCTGCGCCGCAGTTTTCTTCATTGCCCTGAATTTTTCGCCCATGTACGCCGCCACAGCCAAAGCTGCGGCAAGTGCACGGGCGGCCAATCTCAAGGCTATCGCCGCCATCCAGGCAAACGTTACCGGAGGTCCCCGGGGACCGCACCCCTACCTTTTAAAAACCGTATCCGCCCAGAAACTTCTTGTAACGGGTGCCGATTACCAGTGGTCTATCAACTATCCCCGCCCGACATCGGGCGATACGCTCCATATCATCGCGCTTCGCGTTGAGTTCAATAACGGCAATCCCGACACTTCGACCCTGATGGCCGGCAACGGTCTCTTCGGCATGGGAGACCGGGGCTTGACAAATGACCCGAACGAGCTGGCCAACTATGTCCAATCCAATACCGTGTACCCGTACGACCGGCTCCCTCACGATTCTCTCTACTTTGCCCACCAGCTCCAGGGGGTTTCAAACTATTTCACCAAGGTTTCCCGCGGAAGGCTGGTGCTGCAATCGACCGTCTACCCCTCCATTGCTTCGGCCCCGCTCCAAAACTCTGAGGCAGGCTATCATGTGCCAAAGGGGGTGCTCTATTACTCTCCGGGAGGAAAGCAGAACAATGAGACCTGGGACCAGTATTATACGGCAAAAACCGAGCGGCTCATGTTTTTCATCCGCGACGCTCTCCGCGCAGCCGCTGCTGATACCGTCAACAAGCCATTTGCCCGGCTGCATCTCAATGCTGCCGACAGCACGATACGGGATTCGAACAATGTGAAGGTGGCATTCCTTATTTTTCATGCAGGCGCATCCTACCTGACCAATGGCGGTAAGAGCGGATCGGGTCGCGACAATCCTGCCGATTTCATCGACGCCTTTGTCAGCGGATCCTGGTTCCAGATGTTTGCCGACAGCCTTAAGCTTTCCCAGCCCGGCGTCAAGGTTTTGGGAGCGGGCGGCGACAGTATTCTGATTTCCGAAGCCATGCTGTGCTCCGAAACATCCAACCAGGATAGCCTGAACTGGGGTATCCAGGGAATTCTTGTCAATCAGATTGCCCGGCAGATCGGGATCCCCGATCTTTACTCGACTTCGAGCGGCGAATCCGCTATCGGCGCCTTCTGCATCATGGATTTCTCAGGCTACTCTGCCGCGCAGGGGTTCATCCCTCCCTATCCGTCTGCCTGGGTCCGCGCGTTCATGGGATGGGACAATGTGAAAGCAGCATCGATAGGCGACTCGTCTTCAAATGCGATCAAAGCAGTGACCACGGTGCTCGATCGCACCCCGGCAAAGGCAGCGGCTTCGGCCGGAACCGATACGACCATACTCCTCGTACCGATCAACGACCACGAATATTATCTCCTTGAAAACCGGCAGCGGAACCTCCCCGATTCAACGGGTCATGTCAACTCCGGCTTATATCTCTACGATACCGCCACCCTCGGAACAAAGGATGTCCGGGTCGTGGCGGCCTACCCTTTTGATGTCAACCTTCCCGCCAATATTCTTTCGACAAGCGGTACCAACCAGTCGAATGTCATTCTGCAGGTCCGCAACAACGATATCGGCATTCCGGCTTCGGGCATGCTGGTATGGCATGTCGACGAAAATATCATTCAGAACCGGATGTCGCAGGACCTGGTAAACGCCGATTCGGTGTATAAGGGCGTTTCTCTCGTCCAGGCTTCCGGCGTGCAGGATATCGGCGTGGGGTACGAAAACAGCTTTTACGATGTGGTAACCTACAGCTACGGCGGCGCCGAGGATGTCTGGCCCCATACCAACGTGCAGGTCGATCCCGATTCGATTTTCTCAATCCAGGGATTCGGCCCCTATACGCTGCCCTCCACCCAGAGTAACGACGGCGGCAATACCTATCTCAACATTTCAATTCCAAAACCAAGTCCGGCCGCCGATTCCGAGGTCGATGCAATCCAGAGCTATGTCGTCTGGAACTATTGCGACAGCGTTCTCTGGGCCAAGGCCTCCTGGAACTATCTTGTTCCCGGGTGGCCGAAGCTCGCGGCGCCTGCAAAATTTTACGATCCGGTAACCGCGAACCTCGACCCCTCGACAAACTACCAGCAGCTGGCAGTGCTTGACTCCTTTGGCAGGCTCTACGCATGGGGAACCGATACGGCGCAGGGCAACCAGGTCAACTATGGCCAAAGCATAGGCCGGACACGGGTCATGTACAACCGGATCAATATGCAGGGCGATACCATCCGGAATGCCGATACGGTTTACTGCATAGACAGCACTGCCGGGTCCTTCGTCATGCCGAGCGTGATCGGCAACAAGGTGTTCATTCCCTCACACAGCCTCGGCATCCGCCTGCTGACCGGCCTGACGTCGACCGCCGCCGCCTGGGATACGGTCAGATTGTCAAGCTCTCCCTCTTCGTACGCCTGCGGCTACATAAGCGGCGACTCCCTCTGGGCAATCGGCTGCTCCGGCGGCAGGGTGGTATTCGGTGCCGGCATCGATACGGTGCATTCGGTAAAACTGCCCTCCGACAGTCCCGCATGCGCCATCGCCGCGATCCGCGAGCACCCCCATACCATTGCCGTCATCCAGACCGACGGCACGCTCTCGCTGTGTACCGATACGTCAACAACCATACCTTCGGCGAACACGACGAAAATCGGAAAAAGCGCCATTGGTCCCTTCACGCTCGTGACCGGCGACCTGAACCGGGACAGTTCGAGCGAAATCGTGGTCTGCGACAGCCGCCACGGGCTCTGGGTGTACCAGCAGAAAACGACGCTGCCGCTTGCTCCGGGATGGACCAGCGTACCCTCCGACTGGCCGTCCCATTATGCCGATCTCGACTCATCCGGCCAGATTGCCTATGCAAAGGGAATCCGCACCGGGCTGCCGGTCAATCTTTCGGCCCCGGCACTGGCCAACTTCACCCTCGACGGGTATCCCGACATCATCGTGGGCGGCACGAACGGGCTTTACGCCTTCAATTATAAAGGCGTACTGGTTTCCGGGTGGCCCTCATACCTCGACATACGGTTCTGGTACCAGCGGGGGAACATCAACTCCTCGCCGATTGTGGTCAACAGCCGGAACCGGCAGCCTACGGTCCTCTTCTCTTCGCCCACCGGCAACCGGCTCACTTTCAGCGTCGCTAAAATCGTCAAAGCCAACCCCAAATCGGGCATCGTCTGGTACCTTGACCCGACTAGCGGGGCCCTGGACAGCCTGGGCGGCCTCACGACCAGTCTTGTCGACTCACTTCTCACGGTCGATGATTCGATCATAACCCCCTATGTCATGCCCGGCGGGTTCATCGATGCCGTTAATGGAACCGGGAAGCGCCCGGGCGTTACCGTTGCATTGCCGGCGTCCATAACGCCTTCGCCGCTATCCTCGAACTGGCCGATTACAACCGGTTCATCGCCTGCGGTCGCCCCGCTTGCAGGGCGCATGACCGCTACCGGACCGGTAGACCTGTTCCTGCCCACCATAAACGGCTGGATCTATCGATATCGGCTTGTCAATAGCATACTGCCGGACTCGCTTTTCTGGCCGCAGACCGGCTACGATAACGGAAGATCCTTCGCGTTTCGCAGCGGCCTGTTGCCCGACAGTACGGTGCCAACGCCGCCCATTACCCTTTTCAGTTATCCCAATCCCATCCAGAAGTCGTCCGCCAGCCAGGTTACCTTCAAGTACCAGTTTTCCGGACCGGCAACCGATGTCCGACTCGATATCCTGACCTTCTCCGGCTATTCGGTTTACTCATCGACCGCCATGGGAACTTCCCCGGGAGCCCTGACCGGCAGCTATCCGGAATGCAATGAATTCCAGGTCCCGATTTCCCGGCTTGGTCCGGCGCTCTACCGCTGCCGGATGGGGGCAACCATCGGCGGAAAAAAATACGAAAAGTTCTGGAAACTGGCGGTGACTCGATAACGATGGGCCTGCCGCGTTCATTTCGATTTGCCATATGCTTCATCGTTCTCGCCCTCCTTCCCTGCAGCATCCCGGCGGCGCCCTGGAATGGGTATTCCATGGAGCGCTTTACCGCTGAAACACCGCACTTCATCATTTACTACCATAAGGGTATAGAGCATCTGGTCAAACCCGTCGGGGATAAGCTCGAACAGCTCTATACCATTTATCATGAAGTGTACCATATGCACCTGCCGAACAAGACCCAGATCCTGCTTCAGGACGGGGATGAGAGCAACGGGCTGACCTTTGCGAACCTCAATTTCATCATTCTCTGGACCCACGATTTCGACTTTGACCTGCGCGGCAGCCATGCATGGTTCGACGACGTCATCACGCATGAATTCGCCCATCAGTGCTCCATCCCGCTGGCGCTCAAGTTTCCCTGGTGGATGTACGGGATCCAGGTCGGCTACTTTACGCATCCCAACGAACCGGTTCAGCTCAACCTGTTCCAGATGATGCCGCCGGACATTCTCCCGCCCTGGTTTGCCGAGGGAATCGCCCAATTTTCGAGCAGCAAGTACGGCGCCGACCGGTGGGACAGCCACCGGGAGATGCTGCTCCGCTCGCTCACCCTGTCGCACCATCTCATCACCTGGGACCATATGCAGACCTTCGCCGGCAAGGGCGACGACTTTGAAAAAGCCTATAACCAGGGCTTTTCCATGGTCACCTATATCGCCGACAAGTACGGATACGACAAGGTCGTTGAAATGGCGCGGACCGCTTCGAGCCTGACTCGCTTCGACTTCGACGGGGTTATAAAGTCGGTCCTCGGGATTCCTGCCCGGCAACTTTATGCGGAGTGGAAAGAAAATCTCGAAAAACGCTACGGCGCCCAGAAGGAGAGTCTCGGGCAGCTCGTCCCCGGAAAAAAAATCAATAAGCTGGGGTATGAAAACTATTGGCCCCGTTTTTCGCCGGATGGGAAAAAAGTCTATTTCCTCTCCAACGGAGGCGCGGACTACGGCCATAAGATTCTCTGGTCCTGCAAACTGGACACCGCGGTCAAGAAAGACAAGAAAATAAAGCCGGAAATGGATGTCAACGGCTTTTACGATATTTACGCACCGGGTAACCGCATCGCCTACTGCAGCCCCAAGTCGGAAAAATCCGAGCTTCCCCCCAGCCGCGGCGGCTATCGGACGCTTGACCTTTTTACCGACAAACTGCCGCCGGAAAAGGAACCTTTCCGGCTGTTTCCGAAGAAAACCGAACGCCAGATCACGGAGCAGAAAGGGATCTTCAGCGCTGCATTTTCTCCGACCGGCGACCGCATCGTTGCCGCCAAACGCGACTATGACCGATTTTTTCTGGTAATTACCGATACCCTGGGAAAAAATTACCGGACTATTTATCCGGACCGGGATTCGTCCGCGCGGAATATCTATTTCATTTACAGCGTTGCCTGGTCACCGGACGGCAAAACGATCGCCTACAGTTATTTTGACAAAGGCTACCGCAAGATCGGCCTGTACGACACCGCCTCCCGCGTATCGAAACAGTTTTTGAACATGCCCTGCGATATCAGGGATCCCTATTACAGCCATGACGGCAAATACCTCTATTTTTCTTCGGACAAGACCGGCATCTTCAACATCTACCGCTACGGCCTCGAAACCGGCACGGTAAGCCGCGTCACGAATGTTCTCGGCAGCGCGTATGCTCCGGCGGTGTCCCCCGATGGAAACCAGCTGGTTTTCGCCAGCTACGATTCGGCCGGGTACGGTATCTACCTCCTCGATTCCATCAAGTCGCTCGGGGATACGGTCATCGACTCATCGATTTTTGCACGCCCTCCCCTGCCGGTCGTTGCAAGCGCGGACCTCCTTGCGCCCACCCATCGGCCCTATTCGAAATTGCCGCGCCAGTTCCTCATGACGCCGACGGCGCTCATCGAACAGCTCAACACCCAGGCGAATAACGTCTACTCAGGCGCTTCGGCATTCAAGGTCGGCCTTACCTTCAACCTTATGGATCCCTACTCATGGCTTGGTCAGGGAACGGAACTCGATGGACTTTTTCTCTTTGTTCCCTATAAAAACCCGATTAACCCCGATCAGGGTATTATCGATATCAGGCAAAGTTTCGACTTCTGGCTGCACGGATCCACCGCAATCCTGCCGGTTACCCTTTCTTTCGACTACTCCCTCCTGGGAATTGCGGGGGTAGACTCGTCATTCGATGAGACCAACAATCAGTACACTCAAATCACCTATAATATCCGCCTCCAGAACCTCGATCTCATGGTGTCCCATTACCTTGAAGGAGCCGGAGGCGGGATGGACGCCGGTGGAAACCAACTCGCGGTGCACCTCCTTACCGGGCTTAACCGCTACGACGTACTGGAAGATGTCGCAGCGCCCGAAGCAAGCGGCGGAACCGGAGGAGGTTACTACGCCTATAACCTTGGCAATGAGTACCGCATAGGCGCCATGGCGACCGCCATGGCGCAGGTTCGGGACTCCCGCAGTTCTATTTCGCCGCGGGGCTACGCTGCAAAGCTGCAGTACAACTACTGGCAGCTTTTTTCAACCAACCAGGATAACCCCTTGAGCGAAAATTCAAGCGGCCAGCCCGAGGAAAATCAGTACAGCTATCGGTACCATGAATTGATTGCGCATGTCAAATACGGCGTGGCAGCGCCTTTTTTCGGCGACCTCCACTTCGACCTGCGAGGCGATGCCATCGACGTTGTCCATAAGGACACTTCCGCCTTTCCCTCGTACTACCTCCCGGTAGCCTGGGTTCCGGGGTACACCTTCTATTATCAGGATACCGTCAAGCAATATACGGTTCTCAAGAACGGCGATACCACCGGCAGGAAGAAAGAGTCGAATGACACGGTGCTTGTCACCGGTCCCATTGTTGTCAACGGGGCGGTATCCTACCGGTTCCCGCTCTCTCCCCCGCTCATCGACAAAAAATTCGGGATTTTTTACCTGGAGAAACTCTACGGCTGCCTGAACTTCAGCGGCGGCGCCGGAGTATCAAGCGTTGCGCAGCTCGCAGACTTAAGTCACTGGGTATTCTCCTACGGCCCGGAGGTTCGCCTGCAGGCTACCATGTTCAGCGGAATTCCCCTGGCGGTGAGCTTTCGCTGGGATCGGGGCTTCACCAAAACGAATCAGGATCCCCAGCTGAATGCGCAGAATGGCGGTGACCGCTTCTCCCTCATGGTAGGATTCGATTTCGACGACTGGGGAAATATCATGTTGCCGGATTACACTAAGCCGGGATTGACGGCGGGATTCTAATAATACTATTCCTTTGATTTCCTGGTCTAACTTTTAAAGTCAACTTCTCTGGTGGGGGAACCGCTTAGGCGGTTCCCCCTGGCCAAAGCCTCCGCGCCCGCAAAGCCGGGCTGCGGGGTCTTTGGCNNGGTGCGAGGCGATGCCTGCCTCGCTGACGCTCTGCAGGCGCTCTCCGCACCCCCGCAACGCTCCCATGAGGTAGAAAACACAGGGAAAGACTATAATGATGCGGATATAAAAAAGAGGATGAAGAAAGAATAAAAAAAGATGTGAATGTCAAGCTTTCGATAGAGGTAGGGCGTGCCGTGCCCCTATTGATCCACCAATACAGGGCGACCGCGGGTCGCCCCTACAAAATCTTTCATGTCTTTTCTACCCTAAAAGAGGGCGTTGCGGGAGGGGGAAGGCGCTTGCCTATTGTTTGGATTTTTTNNTGTGTCGGAGACGCGGCTTTGCGCGGGCGGCGCCGACCACGGGGAACCGCTGTAGGCGGTTCCCCCACCCAAAAAGGCTAAAGGTGCAAATGAACTCTCATTTCCAATTAGGGTACTTCCTTTATTTTTTTTACTAATTCCACTGCAGAAAGCTGCCCCGGCGCCACCGCAGTCGATATATATCCATAAGTAAATAATGAACCATACTCCCCGGCAATCACCCGCGAGAACGCTCCCCGCTCCCCCATCGCGAATGCGGCAATCGGGACCGGACAGGCTTTTGTAAATTTCAGGAGCCGCACTGCATCGTCTTCGGTCCGGGCCATGGTCGCAATCTTCACGATGTCCGCACCGCCGGCCATTGCCCGATCGACAATCGATTGCAATGCCGCCTCATCCGGGGTTTTTTCAAAGTCGTGCTCGGAAACAATGACCGTTTTCCCGAGCCCATGCGCCTCTCTTATCACTTCGGCCATGATAGCGCATCCGAGTTCGATATCGACTCCCTGGATAAGCGGCATGATCGTCCGGAATATGAGAGGACGCAGCGGAGCGGTTTTCGCACTCTCCCGCACGGTGCCGATAAGCGGCAACCGGACCTGGGCTTCGATATCGCGCAGGTACCCCACGAGGCTGCCGAGCGCCGTGTCGATGAGGTCAACCCGGATTTCAAGAAGGTCGATCCCTTTACGTTTCAGCCCGTTGAGGTCGGCAATGGGGACCAGGCTGTCGACGACGGCAACGATACGAGGCTTCAAGCCCCGTTCCAAGGGAGCCAGATTGGTGACGATCGGTTGTTTTTTTTCCATTGAAATAAATATAAGAGTTGGAGAGTTGGAGAGTTGAAGGCTTGTTTGCGATCTATGCCCCAACTTCCTGAGCCTCGAATAATGTGCCCAGGAAAGGTAAGTGGTCTGTGATTAAACGCTCCATGTTATAATACGTTTAAATTCATTGTGTTACAATAATCTTGATCGTTTGGAAAACGACTGAAAAGATATTTCCGGCAGCACTTCCTTTTAGCTTGGTTAGCAGGTCAATTCAAAAAATTCAATCGACATTAAGCGGCATTTTAGCCCCCGGAACGTCTTCCTTTGCCTGATGGGCCGAATAAAGGGAGCTGATTTGCGGCAATAATTTCACGATCTATGTATATGGGGGATTCGATGTTTTTTCAATTATTAGTTTTTAGTTAGTTTTAATTTTTTCTGTTGATATTGGTTCTGAGAGAAAGTAATTTGTTTAAGGAAAGTGAATCTTGTTGATGTAATGGTAAAAGTTCGGTTTTTCCCAGTTCGCTGGTTATCCTGATCGGCAGATGTCGCTCAAGGGTATAAATTAATACACACGTCGTACGATAAGCGGTCAGAGCGGAAGTTCATTATCCTGTTCCCCATCACAGGAGGTGAGTTCTGGAACCACGACATAGCCATGCCGGCAGTCTGACCGCTTCCCCCGGAGGGAATTCAGTTTTTTGCCGTATTTGTGCTTTTCCGGTCCTTTTTTCTGCTTTTCGTTCCTTCTTTATTTTCTTTGTCCCTTTGCCCCTCTGCCCCTTTGCCCCTTTCATTTAAACGCCCAAACTCCCAACTACGTTGAAACCACTGAATTTAATGTCGATGGAAACGGTAACAATGTAGTAAGCCGGGCGTATACCGATGGATTAGGGCACGCTATCCAATCACAAACGGTGGACAATGTGAATGATATCGCTCTTGTTGGAGCCACCCATTATGATACAATCGGCAGGCCTGATAAAGTGACTAAGCCATTTGTCAGTGAGCAAGATACCCTTGGCTACGTTTCCGACGATCCATTTCCTATCGCGAATAGCCAGTATTTATATAATGACGCTCCAGACTCAGCTTATTCGTCCAAGCAATATTGGGACGATCCGCTGGGGCGGGTAATGGCCAGCGGTGCTCCCGGCAAAAATTTTGTCGCCAGCGAACATCCATCGAAGACCTGGTATTATTCCACCTCAGGAGAAGGCGGTGACAACCTCGGACTTTTCAGTTCAAACGGCTTTTTTAGTGCAGGAATTCTGTACAATGGATATTTCAAAGAATTTTCACCATTGGAAGGACCTTATCCAACCATTTATGCTTTAGACGTGACCATGGATGGAAACGGCAACTTTTCACAGGTAATGAAGGATAAATTCGGCAATATTATAAAGAAGTGGTCATTGCCCGGCCCAACCAAAAGCCCTATTGTGGACTCGTGTGCCTATGATATCCTTGGTCATGTGACTTTGGAGCAACCGCCCGCTGCAGCCGGAGAACCTGCAGTAAATTCCACCACTTACTCCTACGATACCAAAGGGCAGCTTCTCTCCAAAACGACACCCGATGCTGGTACTGTTTCATACCAATATGATAATGCCGGACACCTCATTCAGGTCACCGATGCAAATTATTTGAATAATGACGGTTTTGCCCAACGTTTTCCGATTTGCTATTCATACGATTCTCTCGAACGAATGGTAACGACCTCTGAAAATTATAGCACCTATACCAATACGAGAATTCGCACGATATACGATTATCCCGCGAACGCACAAAGTTTCCTCGCGAACTCGGCATTTGCCCAGGCCGGGGTGAATGTGAGCGCAATTCTGGGGAGTCTCACTTGCACCAGGGGCCGGGTAGTGGCTATCATTGCATATGACCGGGAATTTCAATACACTCAGGGATCCACCATTACTTTGGATAGTGCCGAGAATGCCTATGCAGGCAAAGTGATTGATTTAATGTCCTACGATGACGACGGCCGGATAATCTGCAAGTACAAATCGATTCCAGGTCTTCCTCTTCAAACCATTAAATACGGCTACGACACACTGACCGGCAAAATCCTGGCCGATACGGCCATACCAGGGGGGACCAACCCGACGATTTATACCGCTTACTCATATGATGCCAATGGACGGCTATCATCGGTAACTCGAAACGGTAATGTCTATGTAACGTATGGTTACGATGAGTTCGGGCGCATGATCTCAAAATCCTTTCCAACTTGTTCTAATGGAATTAATTATGCCTACACTATCCAGGATTGGACCAAAACAATCAATACTGCAAACGATAACTCCTTTTCGGAAGCATTGTGTTACGATGTAAACGATGTTTCCGGAGGCAATGCATATTCTTCCTGGACCGGGCAGTTTAGCGGCAATATCGGGCGGTCCTTAGTAAAAATCGGGGTCAGTCAGAGTGAGGGCACCACCGATATGTATTACTCTTACGATAGCGTCAATCGATTAACCCGGACGGTGAACAATTGCTCCTACTCAACGTCCTCAAATTACAATTCGAAATATTCCTTCTATAGCGACGGCAGGATTTTGCATAAGAATGAAGGTGCTTTAGAGAGCGGCTGGGGTGCCTATGCCTATAATGCCGGTACCAACGAGCTTATCGGGGTAGATTCATCGGCCCTGTCTTCCGGTAAATACTCCGACAGTACCACCACGAAGGTCGGCACTGCATCCGCACCGAATTACATCTTCGATAATAACGGCAATCTGGTGTGCGATGTATCCAAAAAAATGACCATCGAATACGACTGGCGCAATATGCCGGTGAAGTTCTATCTTTACAGCTCAATCAGTGATACAATGAAAAATTATAACGATGTCCGGACTTTTTCGAAGGCAAACCTGAATCTCGTAACCTCGACGATTGTCATGACCTACGATGCCTCTGGAAATCGGGTAAAAAAAGAGGTTTTTGACGGCCTGGCAACCGTAGAGGGGATATCCTCTATGCCGAAATCCGGAATTGGCCAGGATTTGGTAATCGCCAATGCCTCCCAGCTCGATACTTTGAAAGTTCTATCCGACGGAACACTCTATCACAACGAGCCTATTACCACCGAATCGGTAACCGCCATGGGCCAGAATATTCCATCTCATGCGCTCGTGTTGAAAGACCAAAATGGTAATCAGATGCTATTTTCATCAGCGGGGCTCGCGATTCCTGTACCGCTTGCCACGAATACCAGCGGCAGTACGA
>PLTF01000069.1 GCA_003164335.1 Fibrobacterota bacterium | reverse complement strand
GAGAGGTTATATAAAAGCAAGAAACTATTGAGACATCACGAACAACCACATAGAGTCGCCCTTACGAAATCCTGACCTCTTCATTCATTGTCTTGCCCTGTTTTTTCTACTATAGAAGAGAGCGTTGCGGGAGGGGGAGAGCGTTTGCCTTCAGGCCAGGGGAAACCATGAAATGGTTTCCCCACCGGAGCTATAGCCAAATCCAATTATATTATCTCAATGATTAAATCCCCCGGCTTCAATCTCATCGGCTACACCAGCGCACCCTTCGGCATCGGGGTCGCGGCACGCAACACCGTAACTATTCTTGAGCATTGCGGCTATGACGTCGCCGTTCTCGATCTCCCGCTCGAAGGCGGCCGCACGGGCATCGACCACGCCTGTGACCGCCTGCGCATTCCCGAAGGCACGCGGTTACCCCATGCGATAACGCTGTTCCATGTAAACCCGCGCGCCATCTCCGCCATCTTTGCCGCAGAGCCGGCGTGGCTTCCGGAAGAGCCGCGGTTCACCGCCGCGATTCCATTCTGGGAACTCCCCACGCTTCCCGACTCCTGGATAAGCGCATTGCAGCAGGTTGACCTTGCGCTCTGCCCGAGCCGGTTCATCGAAAACACCTTTGCCGCAACCCTGCCCGGCCCCAAACCCGTTGTCCGGCACTTCCCGCAGACGGCATTCCTGCCGAAGGGTGTGGAGCAGAGCCGGGCGCGCTTCGGCCTGCCGGAAAAGGGCATCCTTTTCGCTCTGAGCTTCGACGCCGCGAGCGACTTCGACCGCAAGAATCCCTGGGCGGCGATCGAGGCATTCGGCAGCGCTTTCACGCAGGGCGAAAACGCGTACCTCGTGATCAAGGTTACCGACACCCTGCCCTCCCCGGAGTCGCGGGCGGCGCTTGCGCGCCTGCGCCGGTCGGTCGCCCCGAACAGCGCAATCATCATCCGCGAGGATCCGATGACCTATGCCGAAGTGCTCTCGCTTTACGCCTCGTGCGACGCCTATGTCTCGCTTCACCGGAGCGAAGGCCTGGGCCTTGGTCCCCTGGAGGCGATGCTTCTCGGCAAGCCGGTCATCGCCACGGGCTGGTCGGGGAACATGGAGTTCATGAACGATTCAAACGCCTGCCTTGTCGGGGCGGCAATCGTCGAGGTGACTTCGCCGGTGTATAAAGCTCTTCTCTCGGGCAAGCCGGCGGTGTGGGCAGAACCGTCGGTAGAGGATGCCGTGGTGTGGATGAAAAGGCTGTATGCGGAGGAAGGGTTAAGAAAAGAGACAGGGGAGAGGGCGAGAACGAGTATGAAGGCGAGGCAGGAGGAGTGCTTGAAGGGGAGGATATTTGAGGAGGTGGTGGAGAGGTGGGAGATGGGGAGGCATTTAACTTGATTAATTCTTCTTCATTTTGATGGGTGAGTCGGATTACAAGCACAAAATCAAATTCAAATGCAAAGTCAAATGCTGGGCGTTCCGGAGGGCACCCTCTGTCCTCGCTAACGCAACGTCAAAAGAGATTAAAAAGGGCTCAAGATCTTGAGGGCATACGGATTTACAAATTCCTTTATGTGTTTTCTACCATGAAAGAGGGCGTTGCGGGAGGGGAAAGGCGTTTGCCAAAGGCAAACATTGCCTTCCCCTTCCGCTGGAAAGGGTGTGCCTGAAGACGCGCTTTGGCGGCTTCAGGCCAGGGAAAACCATGAAATGGTTTTCCCACCTGAGCAGTAACCAAAAAAATTACTATATACATGACCCGACTCCATAATCATTTCACCAGTCACCGAATCCTCCACTCCCGCAAAATCCATCGCCGAAATCTTTCAAGACTATAAATCCTTTTCCACTTTCGAGTGGTGGACCGTATCCCGGCAGAAGCAGCTATTTACCTTCCCTGCATCATTCAAGAAAGGCTGAAGATTGATAGTGTTACGAATCATTGTATAAGTATGACCATAGAAAATCTGCCGCTCGCCCTGAGCTTGTGAAGGGTGAACTGTAGACTCGCCCCGTTCATGGTTCGACAGGCTCTCCACGAACGGTTGGATGTAACCATACTCATGTTATGCGAAGTATAAGGGCTTACATTTTCATATTTTCATCGTGCATTTCACACATCCAGGGAAAGCCGAATTTATCAACCACGTATCCCAGGGTCCCAAAGAATTCTTTTGTGAGCGGAGTTATAACCTTTCCTCCGACCGATAGTTTTGAAAAGCACTCTTCCAGCTCATTCTGTGTTTTACAGGAGAGACAGAGCGCAACGGTATTTCCCTGAACGGGTTGTATCGGGCCCATAGCATCACATGCCATCAGCATGAATCCATCGTTTTGCAAGACCGAGTGAAGGATATTATTATGCTTCTCCTTCGGCATATCGGCGGCCATCGGCGACTCCCCGACGGTCATCAGGGTCAGTTTGCCTCCCAGGCAATCCTTATAAAATTCCATCGCTTCTCGGCAGTTACCCTTTAAAGACAAATACGGATTCAGCTGTCCCATACGGCTTCCCTCCATGCTTTTAAGGTGGGTGTGATCGGGCGGTTCTCAATTTAAGAATCTCCATCCTTCGAAAAGCAAAGTTTATGCCGTTCTAATGACTTTATATATAGAAATGTACCGCTCTGGTGGGGGAACCATTGTAAATGGTTTCCCCACCAAAAAAGTTCAATATAACCGCAAAACTAATCTTTTTTAATCAACCAAGCCGTATCTGCACCATCTTTATCCACTTCCCAGAATTGAGCAGATTAAGCGGCGAGAGATTCACTTTAACCCGGTCATCGGTGAGGTCCAGGCGGGAGTAAAAAGGATATTCATCGACAACCCGGATTTTATCGCTCCACCGGGCAATGGCCTTTGCGGAATTCGCTCCCCAATACCATTTCGAGAATAACGCAGGATTTAGCGCCCGTCGTGTAAGAGCATGATTTCGCAGCCATAGGAAAAGCCGGGAATAGATTTCAAAGACCATTTCACTTTCAGGGAACTCGCCGGTCATATCGAGGAAGAGCCGTTTAATTTCCGCCTCTCTCAGGTAGACGAGGACTCCGCCGGCAACGAACAGTACCCTGGACCGGCGTTCGCGGATATCGTCGAACCAGCTTCTGTCAAAAACCGATTTTGCGATACAGACGTTTCTCTCTCCCTCCGGTATCAGTTTTCGCCGTAACTCGATGGTATCCGGGAGGTCGAGGTCGTACCAGAAGATTTTTCCATTGTCCAGGCGCTGAAAGGTGGTATCGAGTCCCGCACCGAGGTTTACAATGGTGGCATCCGGATATCGGACGATAAAACTCAGTATCGCGGCATCAAGATGAATTGCCCTGATGACACTGTTGATCCTGAACTGAATCGGGCTCCTGGCAAATGCGGCCTTGAAATCGAAGTCCAATTTTTCCATAATATCGTGAGCGAACTGGTCCCTGATGAGCGGGTGCTCCCGTTCATATTCCGCGGCGCGGCCAAAAAGGGGGATGAGGAGGGTTCTCTGGACCTCTCCAAGCTGGATGGATATTTTTTCGGGCATTGGCACTTGGCCGCTGGAGGTTGATTTTACGAATATATGCCTGTATGGCATTGCTTCACTGCATTTCCCTTTTATTTTTTTCTACCAAATGGGAGCGTTGCGGGGGGTACGAGAACGCCTGCTGAGCAAAACGAGGCAGGCATAATCTCGCACCTCCGCAGGAGGGGGTGTGCCTGAAGACGTGCTTTGGCGGCTTCAGGCCAGGGGGAACCCGCGAAGCGAGGTTCCCCCACCAAAAGCTTGCAAATAAGCATTAAGATTTAAAGCGAATACTATTGTTTCTTCTTCCCGTTTATCTCCGTCACTTCCAGCTTCAGCACTTCCGTCACTGAAAGCACCTTGTCGTCGAACACCGGTTTTCCGGGAAACTTATAGTGCTGCATGATGAGTTCCAGTCCGCGGAGCCGCTCCGCCGGGTCGGCGACAATGGCGAGTGTTCCGTACCCGACGATGCTGCGGAACTTTACTCCCCAGCGGCACGGCTCCTCGTTCTTGTAAATTTCCCGGTCTATGTCCATTTCGAAGCAGACCAGGCTGTTCTTCCTGAGGAAGTCGATCTTCCTTCCTGCCTTTGCGCTGTGGAAATAGAGAACGGGGCGGTCATCCCATGAATACCCGAAGCTCATCGCGACGATATAGGGCATTCCGGTATCGGCAAAAGCGATGCGGCAGACATCCGCCTTCTCCACAATCTCCTTCAACTCCGTCATATCATCAATCCGCCGGTCGCTCCGTCGTAAGTGGGTCATGGGTATTTCTCCGAAAATTGGTTATTGTTCAAATAGCCCCCGCATAAAGGCCCTTAAAACGAAAAAGAAAAAAACGACGCACCAAAACCGTGCGTACGTATATCATGCAGATTATTTCCTCGTATACGACAATGCCACTCCGGTGAAGACAAAAATGGATCCGGTAATTCTATTGAACAGTTTCCTGAAGGACACCAGCAGAAACAACTTGTTGAGCCTGGTTCCGAATAAAGCATAGAGCATATAGCAGCAGAACGCAACGATAGCCAGGGTAATGAATATGGTCGCGAGCAGGCCGGGCGTGATGGATTTTCCATTTATAAATTGGGGGAACAATGCGGTAAAGAATAATATTCCCTTTGGGTTTCCCAACGCGATTATAAACCCGTTGATAAATAATCGGTGTTTCCGACCATTACTCCCGGGAAATCGGGCTTTACCGTCTTCCCTGTCGGGTTTAAAGATCAGCATCGCCCCTATGGCTATGAGGTAAATAACCCCGATCCATTTGATGATGGTAAAAATCACCCCCGAAGCCGCCAGTACGGCGCCCAATCCTATAATTGAAACCAATGCCATCAACAAATTTCCCGTAAGGTTGCCCAGGCCGCTGTACATTGTTTTTGCCAGGCCGTGATTCACTCCGTGACTCATTGCCAGCAGCATGCTCGGACCGGGTGTAATCGTCGCCGCGAACAGGATTACAAAGTACACCATGAAAGCATTAAAGGTCATATTCCTCCCTTGTAATGAACAGCAGACTCCCCGCCTAAGAATGTGCATGCCAATGCTTCATCAATAGCGCATGCGCCGCCATACGCTTGCCGCTTTTAAAGAAGAAGATGAGTATGATGCCCGATGCAAAGCCGCCGATATGCGCCCAGAATGCCACGCCGCCGTCGGACTTCGTGACCGAGGGCATGGCGCCCACCAGTTGCAGCAGGAACCAGTAGCCGAGCATGATCCAGGCCGGCACTACCATCCTCCGGATGAAGAAGCCGAGGAAGACAATGACCTGCACGCCGGTACGCGGGTACAGCACCGCATAGGCACCCATGACGCCGCTTATGGCGCCCGAAGCGCCGATCATGGGGACGGTGCTGGTGGGGTCGGAGAAGATCTGCGCCGCTGCGGCAGAGAGCCCGCAGAGGAGGTAGAACACCATGAACCGGACGCGGCCCATTGCATCCTCGACATTGTCGCCGAATACCCAGAGGAACCACATGTTGCCGATGATGTGGAACCAGCCGCCATGCATGAACAGGTGTGTTATGAGCGTCGACCAGTGCGGGGTAGCGCCAACGGTAAACTGAAGCTGCCCGCCGAGGGGGATCGGCGTTCCCGCAGGAATGGAGCGGAGGAGTTCGCCCGGGATGAGCCCGAGGGTATGGATCGATTGGAGCAGGGCGGGATCCGACCCCATCCCCTGGATCGTGATCCATATTACGATATTGGCAAGGATTATAAAATAGGTGGCAAGGGATTTATTGAGTGTCGGGTTATTGGCGCGGATGGGGAACATAATTATAAAAATAGGTTACTTCATTATTGAACCCGGATGAACCCGCTTGACGTCAATTTGTAGATCGCGGCTTCGGTATTGTCCCTGGTTTTCGGGTCGAAGGAAATAAGCCCGGAAGTGCCTTCGAAATGGCGGGTATTGGAGAGGATTTCCTGAAGCCGGGAAGAACCTGCCCCGGAACCGGCGCTGTCCAGTGCGTCGGCGACGAGCGTGCCGGCATCGAAGCCCAGTGCGGCAACGCGGTCGGGATCCTCATGAAACCGCGCTGCATAGTCATGCGCGAAAGAGGGCCACTGCCGCCACGATGCATCGGGCTCGAAGGGCGCCGAGATAATTGCGTTCATGATATATTGGTTTTCGTCAACAGTCGTTTTCGGTGATCGCCAGCTGCTCGACCCGAGGAGCTGCGCCCGGATGCGGTTGAAGGCGATCTGCGAGGTGAGCGCCGGTAAATCCTCGGCATCGGAGGGCAGGAAAATTGCGCCGGTGGCAACCGAGGAGTCGGCGAACCGGACGCTGTCGGCCCAGGAGAGGCTTCTGACCGGCCGGTAGTCTCCGCCACGAGCCTTTGCACGGTCGTCGAGGGTACGGATGAGAAGCTTTTTCCGGAGTTTGACGAAAAGCGGGGTGTAATCGCTGCCGCCTTCATCGTAGGTCTCCTCATCGTACACAATGCCGCCGTTCCTGGTTACCTCGTCCCTGAAGGCCGCGCTCATCGCCGCGCCGATGGCGGTGTGCGGTGCGAGTATTACGAATTCACGGATGTTCAGGTTGGCGAGTGCGTAACGCGCCACGGAACGGGCAAGGACCCCGAGGGTGATGTTCATCTGGAAGATGTTGGGACCCAGGGAGGCGATGCCGTCGTCGGTGGCGGTCGGCGTGAGCATGACCGTCTCTTTGCCGATAAGCATCCCTGCAGTGACCGTGGCTGTGGGCGATAGGACCGGGCCGATGATCGCGGGCAGGCGGTCGTGCCCCAGGAGCTCCCTGGTCGCCCGCACGGTCTCGATGAGCGAACCCTTTGTATCGTGCGAGACAATTGACAAGCGGGTCCTATGCGCGGCGTTGTGCTTTTCGATGGCGAGTTGCACGCCCTGCGCGACCCGTTTCCCGGCATCCGCATTTTCGCCGGTAAGCGGGGCGAGAAGACCGATGAACGCATCGGCGGACTCGCCTGCGACGGAATTCGCAACGGCTCTCGCCGGGGTTGGCTCGCTTGCGGTCGCAGCGGCACCTGCCGCGCTGCGGGGTGCCGGGGCGACCGCGAGCATCGCCCTGATGCGGGGGTTAAGCGGAGCCCGGGCGACGCTGTCGGAGGCGGTACTCAAATCCGGGGCGTTGCGATGGACGAGGGCTGCACCGGCCATGACAAGTGAGTCAAGCTCGCCGGAGGCACCGTAATCGAGCGCGGCGGAATAGGCGATCAGCGCAGGCAGGCAGGCTCCCCGTCGCGCCTGAGAATAACCGAAGAGGTAGGCGACGCGCGGCATGCCGTCGGCTGTGGAAAACTTTTTGCGGTAGAGATCGTACATAGCCTTTTCCGGCGCCATATCGTTGCTGCGCGCATAGGCTTCAAGGGCCAGCGGAACAAGGTACAAAGCGGCGGAATCCTGGGCATGGGCGGCAAGGTAATCGCGGATGACGACAATGGTGGAATCGTACCTTCCGGCGCGGAAATCCTGCCGGGCTTTTAAAAAGACCTCGGGCGCATCCTGGGCGATCAGTAACGAAAGTAAACCAGCAGCGAGGAGCAAAAAGAGAGAATTCCGTGCGCGCCTCATGGGTGCTATTCCAGGAAATACGAACCGAAATCCAGAGTGTCGATTGCGGCGATATGTGCGCGAAGGGTATTGCCCTTTGTGGAGCCGTCCGTCCGGCAGAATTGCCCGAAAACCGATTCTCGGGCAAGAAGCGGGGCATCGCAGCGCATGGCAAGAACGACCGCATCGAACGGCCTGCAATCGAGGCGTGCCGCCGTACCGCGGGATGCAATATCGAGATGTGCCATGAGGCTTTGTCCTGTTGTCAAATAAAGAACGGCGCGGGTAAGCGTGCCGCCCAGTTTTTCCATTATGCTGTGCGCCAGGTGGATCGCCGCAGGTTTTTGAGGGTTCATCCCGAGCGTTTCCATGGCGATGGCGCTTCCCTCCAGAGGGCCGACCGGCAGCAGCAGGAGCCGCGAGCCGGTTATTTCTTTGAGGACAACAACCGGAGAATGGCCCTCCCCCGTTGCGGCAAATGAGACAAATTCAATTCGTACCAGCATGGGGACGCACCGGCGGCGCTTCCACCTTTCGTTACGGTTGCAGGGGCTCTTACTTTTTCTTCCGGGAGGTCTTTGCAGGAAGCTTTACCGCTGCCGGAGCCGGGGATTTAGGTGAAGCGCTCTCGGCTGCTTTTCCGGAAGGTGAAGGCTGTACCGGCGCTGCCGCCTTGAGTGGAGCACTTGCCGGGCTGCTCTCTTTCACAACCGGTGCCGGTGCTGCTTTCGCCGCCGTAATGCGGGTGCGTTCAGCTTCGGTTTTTTTCCCTGCCTCAATTTCCGCGGCGATCTCTTTCTCCGCCTGGGCCCAGTCCTCCTCATGGAAGCCCGGAATTTTACCCCGCTTCAAATACAGGTCATAGGCCCGATGTTCGATTCTTTCCTGAATTGATTCCATTACAGCACCTCCTTATGCAATGCATGGTAAAAATCACTCTCCGGCTACCCCGGGCAGCGATCCGTCTTTAGCTTATAAATATACTATCAGCATGCATCGTTTTAGACACGACCGGTCTCACTCCGGCTCAGTGCAGGGTGTCGCCCTCATCGCCCGAGTCGGCGGAATCGAATTCCGAAGAATCTTTGCCGGGCGGACGGGCGCCGGTCAGCCGGGTATAGCCGGAGTCATCAATCTGGCGGTGCAGGTAGAGATTATTCGCGATTACCGCGATTCGCTGCCCCATAAACGACGTACCGGTATTGAGCGGAGTGGTCTTATTCGGCATGGAGAGCACTGCCGCCAGGCGGGCCGATTCCTCGCGCGACAGGTTCCTGCAGGATTTTTTAAAGTAGCGCCGCGAGGCAGCTTCACAGCCGAAGACGGTTTTGCCCCACTGGGCATAGTTCAGATAAAGCTCCAGGATGCGTTTCTTGCCGAGGTATTTTTCAAGAAGCAGCGTGTAGCCGAGCTCCTTGTATTTCCGTTCGAAGGTCTTTTCATTTGTTAAGAACAGGTTTTTCGCCAGCTGCTGCGATATGGTGCTGGCCCCCCGCTTGATGCCTCCCGCGGCGCGGTTATATTCCAGTGCCGCAAGCATAGCCTCGATGTCGAATCCCGGATGGGTATAGAATCCGTCGTCTTCCGCTGCGACCACCGCTTCGCGGAGATTGCGGGAGATGGAATCGAAGGGGACGAAAACCTGGACCAGGGTATCTCCGGGATTTAAGGTTGCCCGGTAACGGGCCATATACGCGGTTGCGGCAGGGTTATGGTCGCAGAGATACTTGACCTGCCGGATAGGCGTCGTTGCGTAGCGATACCCTAAATACAGTCCCGCTGTCCCGGCAAGGGAAAAGAGGACCGCATAGAGCAGGAAGATCGTCTTGATGGTAACCCACAGATAATGGACGACCCGCAGCAGGATTCGCAATACTTTATTCATGAAGAAAAGCCTTAGGGTCATCGGAGGGGAATGCCGGTACTCTCCATCGGTTCGATAGAAAATACCTTGAAATCCCGCCCACCGCCACCGCCGCTCAAAATCTATATTTTCTGGCCTCATCGGCCGGAAGCGCGGCCCCCTCAATCTGCGACCGGAGTACGGCGCAGCACCCTGGCTTCAGCGGAGATACTTCATGGATACCGGTAAAGCGTTCGACATCACCGTAATCGGTTGCGGGGGATTCATCGGTTCGCACCTCCTGGATCGATTGCTTTCCGGAGGAGAATTGCGGCTGTGCGGCATCGACCTCTCTTCGGATAAAATCGCGCACCACCTGGACAACGACCGGTTCACCTTTATCCGCTGCGATATCCACGACCGCGAGGTCGTGCATCGCGCCATTGCCCGGAGTACCACGGTGGTGCTCCTCGCGGCGCTCTGCAATCCGTCCCAATACAATACCCGCACACTCGACGTCATCGACGTCAATTGCAGCGGTACCATTCCCCTCGTGCGTGCCTGCGCCGAAAGCGGGGTCCGGCTCGTTTATTTTTCGACCTGTGAAGTTTACGGAAGGACGACGGCATCGCTTGTCGGAGGCGACTATTCCGGCCGCTATCTGCTGCGAGAAGACGAAAGCCCGTTCATCCTCGGACCGGTATCCGCGCTCCGGTGGAGTTATGCCTGCGCAAAACAGCTCATCGAGCGGGTCATCGACGCCTTCGGCAGGGAGCAGGGTCTCGAGTACACGGTTGTACGCCCGTTCAATTTCATCGGCTCCCGCATGGATTTCCTGCCCGGCATTGACGGTGAGGGGGTTCCCCGGGTTCTCGCCTGTTTTCTCGGCGCGCTCAGGGACGGCACGCCGCTCATGCTCGTGGACGGCGGGCGTAACCGCCGCTGCTTTACCGCCATCGGGGACGCGATCGATGCGTGCGTAAGAATTCTTGACCGTCCGGACGCCTGCCGCAACCGGATTTTCAACATCGGCAACCCGGCAAATGAAATCACCATCGCAGATCTTGCGTGGCTCATGGCCGATACCTGGCACCGCCTCGTTCCTCAAGACAGCCGTCCCATCGCGCTCAGGGAGGTCGCCGGAGCGGAGTTCTACGGCCAGGGCTACGAGGACTCCGACCGGAGGGTGCCGGATATCGGGAAGGCGCAGCGGTATCTGGGGTGGCAACCGTCGATCGGTCTTGACGATGCGATCGAGCAGGCAATGGCCGCGGCCATCGACCACTATGGGCCCGGTCCCGTCCAGGCGAAGGGCTGAGCCATGGCGGCCGCAGTATCCCTGGTGATCCCGGCCTACAATGCCGGCGCCACGATCGCCCAGGTAATCGAGCGGATCCCGCGCGCAGTATGGCGTGGCCTCAGGACCGTCTGGATCGTCGATGACGGGTCCACGGATGGGACTGCCGCGGTTGTTGAAACGCTTGCAGGGCGCTTCGAAGGCATCCATCCGGTCCATTTTCCCGCCAACCGCGGGTATGGAACGGCGGTAAGCACGGGCCTAAGGCTCTGTCTGCAAGACGGATGCGATTTCGCCGTTTGCCTCCATGCCGACGGACAATACCCGCCGGAGGCGATCCCCGAATTTGTGGATACCATGGCGGCGAAGCGGATAAGTCTCCTGCAGGGTTCCCGCATTGCTTCAGGGACCGCCCTGTCGGGCGGCATGCCGCTTTACAAATATGTCGCCGGCAGGATCCTGTGTGCCGTGGAGAACCGCTGTTTTCGCCTGGCGATGACCGATTATCACAGCGGATTCCTCGTGTACGACCGATCCTGCCTGCAGGCATTGCCCTTTCACCTGATGAGCCGGAGTTTCGATTTCGACCTCGAAGCGATCGCCTGTGCACGGTGCTTCGGACTTACGGTCGGCGAGCTGCCGATCCCTACCCGGTACGCCGGCGAGAAGTCCCATCTTAAACCGGTATCGTATGGGTTTCGCGTGTTGCGGGTAGTGATTAAATACAGGATGGGGTACTATAAAAAGTTGGAGAGTTGGAGGGTTGGAGGGTTAAAAACTCAAAAAAATTCAATGACAGGGGCAACTCCATATGGGGGTTCGTGATTATGTAACATTCGTGTGGATGATCAGAAAAATCGAGGTCTCAGGGGGCCTTAAAAAAAGCCCTGTTTCATCTAATATGTCAAACTTGCCGCTATTCCCACCGCTTCAATCCCCGCAGTAACCGGCACAAGAGCAACATGACATGACCGCTGACCTCGCTTCCACCGATGCCGGCTTCCGACAAAATGACCTATCGCGGTCCCGATCAGGGCTCCGGCGACGACGTCCGATGTCCAGTGCTGATCCCCGTATACCCGCGCCACGCCGGTCATTGCAGCAAGGCCGTACAGGGGAATCGCGATATACACGTTGTCAATGCGTTCCGCAAGCACCGAGGAGAGCGCAAATGCCAATACCGTATGGTCCGACGGGAACGACCAGGAATTATCAGCGAACTGAAAAAATGAGAAGTGATGCGGCCCCTCGTTGAGAAAGGGCCGGGCCCGGCCCGCGGCGACTTTCAGTACCAGGCTTGCGCATCCGCCCAGAGCGACCGCGGTAAGTGCGCTTCGGCCGGTTTCACTCAGCCAGTCGTTAGAAAAGGCGAGACCCGATAAGTAGAGCGCGCCTGTAGCTCCGCAGGCAAAAAATGCATCCCCGTAATCCTGCCAGGGGAGAATAATCCGGTTAGCATTCGCAGAGGTATGGGCCAGTACGAAATGCCGGTCGTCCTCATCGAGGGCGAACGCTCCGCCCAGGGCGCCTGCGGCTAGTACCCCGACCATAAGCGAGCCGCTTGTCCATTGCGAAGGGCTGCGCACCAGTGCGCCGGCATCGCCCAGTGAAGTGCCGATATCGCCGCCTATACGGCTTGTCAGGGTTGCACTGTCGCCGCCCGTCACCGCAGCATATGACACGGTGCACCATGCAAGCAGCAGGAATGCGCCTCCCCGCGCCTTCAGGCAATGCAGGAGTCGTGCGGGGTCGATGTCAGCCTCCGGCCGCCGATGATGCCAGAAGTGCCCCAAGGCCCGCGAGGTAAAAGAGCCCGTCGGCCATGACATTGAAAACCGCCGGCATCGTCGACTTGAGCCGGGGATTCCATCCGACAAAAAAGGCTGCGTACAGCAGGGCCGGGATTTGCGAAGTAAACAGGAGTGCGATACGGTACCGGCCGGTCAATCCGGACAGTATCCAGGGAAGCGCGATGAGCAGGACTATGCAGGAGGCGATCATCAGGCGAATCGCCTCCCGGGCGCGTTTTTCACCGACAATGGTTATGAGCGTTTCGCGGCCCATGATTCGATCGCCCTCGATGTCGCGGAGGTCGAAAATAAGCGAGCGCAGGAATGCGAGGACGAATATCCAGAGGAAGCAGACAATCGTCAATGCGCCTGCCGAAAAGGAAGAACGCGCGGCCTGGGGAATGAAGGTCAGCACCGTGCTCCAGGCGAGTGCGATGAACAGGTCGCGGGAGGTGGGAATATCCTTGAGATTATTGTATTTGAAGAATCTTCGCAGCGGAGGAGGAACGATAGTAACATGGTAAACCATGCCGATGACGGTTGCAAACAGCATGAGGACAAGCAATTTGCCGGATGAAAAACTCACCACCAGCATGAGAATAAGAATCGCCCCGGCAAGGAAAAGCAGGAACGGTTTATAGCGATGGTAGAAACGGTACCGGGAGATGCCGAGGTGCTGGGTCGTTTCGAGGCTTGTCAGGCTGTTCCAGAGGTACATGGAGAGGAAATAAAAGAAGGAAAGAGTCGCTCCTCTCACGGTAAAGGGAGTCCCCTGGGTCCGGCAGGAGACGAAGTAGACCGTCACGGCCCCGAGGGCCAGGAAGATATTCAGGTTGGCGGCGCTGTTGAAGAGCTGGCGAAAAAAATTCGGCAGGGTATGCTGGCGCGAGCGGTCGAGGAATTGCAGGTAATCGGTGACGCGTTTGATCATCCAGCTGGGTGTCGAGGCGCCCGCCGTCACTCCGATGGACTTGCATGGCGCAAGGGCATTCCAGTCGATCTCGATTTCGGATTCGATGAGCTGGGTCTGTGCGCCCGCCTGCGCGGCGATTGCGGCGAGGCGCTTCGTATTCGCGCTGTTCCTGCCGCCTACCACGATCATGGCATCTACCTGGCGGGCGAGCATTTCCGTCTCGGTCTGGCGCTGGTCGGTGGCCGCGCAGATGGTTTTTTTTACCACTACCTCGCCGTTTGCATATCGGGCTCGGATTTCGGTGGCGATGCGGTCGAAGAGCGTACGGTCGAAGGTGGTCTGTGAAACAAGGCAGATTTTTCCGAAATGCGGCAGGCCGGCGATGTCCTCGACGGAATGAATTAAATGACCCGCATCCCCGGCATAGCCGAGCAGGCCGATAATCTCGGCATGACCCTCATCCCCTGCAATGATGATCTGGAACCCCTGATCGCGGTAGCGCTCGATTACCCGGTGAACGGTCTTGACCTTCGGACAGGTTCCATCGATGATTGGATGCCCCTGGTTTGCATATCGCTCCTGCAAGGCCGGCGGTATTCCGTGGGCGCGGATGAGTAACGTTCCGCCGGAATCGGCGGGGTTGGTTTCGCTGAGCTCCGAAACACCGCGAGCCTTCAGCATGTCGAGGGTCTGCCGGTTATGGATGAGGGGCCCGATCGTGCGGATCCCTCCCGGCATTTTTCCGGTATTTTCGAGCGCAAGCTCCACCGCGCGCTTCACGCCCATGCAGAAGCCGGCGGTTTTAGCGACGATGATTTTCATAGGGAGGAGGAAGCCGGGTTCATAGCTATCAAAATATACCAGAGATCGAATTTAAAAGCCTTTGGTGGGGGAACCGGGCTTAATTCCAAGGCCTCTGGTGGGGGAACCATAAAAATGGTTCCCCCTGGCCAAAGCCTCCGCGCCCGCAAAGCCGGGCTGCGGGGTCTTTGGCACACCCCTCCCGGAACGCCCAGATGTTGACTTTGATTTTGAATTTGTAGTTCAATTTGTTTTTGGAATCCGGCTCAGCCATCCAGAAGGCTTTGAATTTTCTTCTGCTTTTGGATTCCAGCTTGTCCCTCCAAATGTATTTTAATCAAATCCAATTCCAAGTCTCGCACAAAACTGATTTTTATATCCATGTCTCCCGTTATTTCAGCCACAAATCTCGTAAAATCTTTTGGAAAGCATGCCATTCTGGATGGGTGCAGCTTTGCGGTTGAGGAGGGTGAAGCCTACGGCCTCGTCGGCCTTAACGGTGCCGGCAAGACCACGCTCATTCGCCTGCTTTTAGGCGTCCTGCGGGCCGACAGCGGGGAGGTGGCGGTCTTCGGGGAGAATCCCTGGCGCCATGATTCTTCACTGCACCGCAGGATGGGGGTGGTTCTCGACCATGACGGGATGTGGGGCAACCTGACGATCGAACAGAACATGAAAATTTTCGCGGCTGCTAAGGGTGTCGGCTGGAGTGAGTGCAGAGCCTACATGGATGAACACTGGAGCCACACGGGCATCTATAATAACCGGAAACCGGTCAAATTCTTTTCCCGCGGCCAGCGCATGCAATGTGCGCTCTGCCGGGCGTTTCTGGGCTGGCCCGCCCTGTATTTCTTCGATGAGCCTTCCGTTGCGCTCGACGTCGATGCGTATGAACACTTCGGCAACCTTGTCCGGACCGCGCGGAAGAGGGGGGCAAGCCTCCTCATCAGCTCCCACCAGCTCGATGCGATCGACGATCTTGCCGACCGGGTAGGGATGCTGCGGGACAAACGGCTGGTCGAGCTCGAAGGCAAGGGTCTGCAGGGCGACCGGCTGTGGACGGTTGGCGCGGATGGTAATCCGCGGTGGGGTGCAATCATCGGCGAGCAGTGCGGCGGCGCACCGGTCTTTGCCGGGGGCGAGTGGCGGTTCGAAACAAAGGATGCCGGATCCGATATCCCCGCTATCGTCAAACGACTGGCCGGGGAGGGATGCGCGATACGCAAGGTAGCGCCGGTTGCGCAGGACTTCAGCGTTACCATAAGAAACGAATACCGCCGGAGGGCATCTGAAGAGTCGGGTCTCGGGGTGAAGCCGTGAGCCAGTGCCTGATAGTCCTCCGGAAGGAGTGGTTGAATTTCGTGTGCAGCGACCGGAGTGTGTTCTTTATCTATTTTTTTCTCGTTGCCGGATGGGGAATGCTGCTTGCAACCATGGACCGCGGCGGATCATTGGGATCACCGCTCTGGCTTGTCTTTTTTTCCGTTATTATAGCAGCAAATTTTTCCAGCACCGTCTTCGTCTCCGAGCGAATGAGCGGATCGCTCGAAATACTCCTGACTTCCGGTTTGTCGCGCGCCGCTATCCTGTGGGGCAAAATGATCTTCGTGATGGCCATGACGCTCGTAATCGGCGGGGTATGCGTTCTCTCCGCCTCGGTACTGCAGCGATTTATAGTGCCGCCGGAGATCGCCCGCGTTTCGTGGTTCCAATGGACCTACCTGGCGCTTTACGCAGGCGCTACCTTCCTCAATACCGCCAGCAGCGCCTGCTTTTCGGTCTGGCTTCCGAATCCGCGGCTCCTTCATTTCGTCAATATTCTGCTCGTGGGTGCGATAATGGGGGGCTATGTGGCACTATCCCTGACCTATCCCCTCTCGCTGTTCATCGTGGCTATAGTAATGGCTGCTGCCGGCATACTGTTCGCATGGTTTGCCGGACGGGCATTCGAGGGCGAACGCATAATAAAACCGGTAATCTTCTAATGCCGTGGCGCGCTATGGCTCCACGCTGATACTTCGCTTTATTTTACGGTAATTTTCCAATACGGAAATATCCGCTGCAGACCAGGGTAATTTGCCGGCCTCGGGCAGGGAAACCCACTGCAGGGCAGCATGTTCGCAGGGACGGGGTTCTCCCTCTCTGATCGTGCAGATAAAGGGGGTGAGCGCAATGGCAAGCCACGGATAGGAGTGCCGCACCTCGGGCATTTCGCCGACTATCGTTACCTCGATGCCGAGTTCCTCCATGAGCTCGCGCATGAGAGCTTCACGGGTCGATTCTCCGGCCTGAACTTTTCCTCCGGGAAACTCCCAGAGTCCTGCGTTCGATTGAGCCGGTCCACGCAGGGCCGACAGAATGGCAGCGCCCCGTTCGATGATTGCACACACAACGGCGGTTGGTTCGCCGGGGGCATTCATAAACAGCCCTCGGTGCTTACGGAGCCTGAGGAGATCAGTGCGCGGTGCCTTTGAGGGAGTCCGCCTTTGGCTCTTCGGCCATGGTTTTGGTCGCCCAGGCCAGCGCCTCCTTTGAAAATGCGAGCGCCGATACCGAAATATCGTCGCCGTTGCGCTTGAGCTCCTTTTCGCTGGTGTCGCTTGACATTTTGTATTCCGTCAGCAGGAACCGGTCCGGCGTTACCCGATTTCCTTCAATATCGATGATGAAATCGCCGACGACCCCCCCTGTGGTCCGGACCTTCTGCCCGAAATCGAAGATGCAGGCGATACTGTCAATGGACAGATCCTGCAGCAGGGAATCGACCTTGATTTTCATGGTCGGAGAACAGTCGATTTTCCCCTTTTCGGAATAACCGGCGCAGCTGACATAGCCGTTCGATAAGAGATTGAGGTTGATACCGGAAGTGATCTTTTGCTGGGGCTCGCCCGGATATTTCCGCATAAGCGAGCACTGCGGCTGGCCGAGATAGATCGACCAGTAGGTTGCCTGCCCGGCCTTATTGGTTGCAGCGTTTATAAAGTACATCGATTTGGGCAGCATGGACATGCCCAGAGAGAGAGTAACGAAGATTGCGGACAGAAGAATTGCTGCCCCCGGGACGCGCAAGGATCTCATACGGGTCTTCTCCTCGTTGATTGATGGTATACACCGGCATAGGGCAGCCGGATAACCGGAAGAGCGGTACGGTCCGGTAATTAAAAAATATACTGCGGGGGAGGGGCTCCCCGCCGAGGAGCACTGCCCTGCATTGCCGCAAGCTCTTGGGAAATAAGGAGGAACATTGCCGCCATGCGGTGGTCGTAGGTGTGGGCCGAAAGGACCTTGCTCCTGCCCCGCCCGGCAATGGCGAGGCGCTCCCGGTCATGCGACAGATAGTAATCGGCGCTTTCGAAGAGCTCCTTCTCGCTATGGAATACCGAAATATCCTTTTCCGGGCCGCAGGGAGAAAAAAAATCGCCGACAACGGGTTTGGCGCTGGTCAAGACAAAACCGCCGCTTGCCAGAATGTCGAAGGGACGCTGGGTAAATCCGTTGCGGATTACCATCCGATTGATGTCGATGGCTATGCGGGCATGCCGATAGACGTCGGCCAGGGTGTTGTAATAGCCGGCGGAGCCTACCCGTTCGGGAGGAAGGTCCCGGAGCCAGCCCGCATCGCCGAATACCCGGAACCCGGGGTACCTCCGGGCCAGGGCAATGACGATCCGCTTCCTGCCGAAATATCCCGCCGCATGCTTCGCGATATAGCAGGCTTTCTCGAACGAAAGCTCCCGCGGGAGCGAAATCGACTTCATTACTTCCAAGATGCGGGCTTCGATATCGTACTCGACATTTTCGAGATAGCTGCCGATTATCCCGCCAAGGAAAGGAGCGATGGAATCGACGAATTCCGGAGCGAGGGCGAGCATGTCGTCCATCTGACGCAGGTAGGAGTTGCCGACAAAAACAAGGTCGAACCTCTCGCCGCCCGCCGCAGGGCCGGGATGAAACAGGGCGGGATCGGTGCAGAGCGGGAGAAAAAAGGCGCGATAGCCGCGCTCCCGCATGGGTTGCACGTACCCCCTGTCGGAGACAAAATCGAACCGCAGAGGTGAGGGCCGGTATTTTTTCGCAAGGATGATTTCCTCGTAAAACGGGTCGTCGACGCACCAGTTGCAATGAATGATTTTCCGGGATTCGCAGAAATCGCAGAAGCGTCCGCCGGTGTCGGTTCCCCATTCATTGATCGTTACGACTGCGCCGCACCGCTCCTGTTCGAGAATCCCGCAGAGGACATTCACCTGGTGCAGGGTCGGGTGCGCGGCGATGTCGATGGCGGCGACCCGCGCATCCGGAATGCGCCGCAGGGCTTCGACGGTTTCCCGCTGGATGAGATAGCTCTGATTTAAAAATGCGATGTTCGTTGCGGGCCCCTTTGGATATACCCAGGAGTATACCATGGAGCATGGCGGGGCGGAAGGGCGCTTGAAGCGAACCACCGCATCGAAAGTGCCGGTGTCTGTCCTGCGTCATCAAAAGCGAGATGCTATTGCAACGTCGAATCCTTGGTTTTTTCGGCTTGCGGCCGTTGAATCCGCGATACGGCCTGCTGCCGCAGATAGGTGAAGTAGTGCTGGTTTTTCCGGACGAATTGCCGCACGATGTGCTTCCCGGCCATCTTCATGAAGGTCGGGTAAAAAGAGGGGAAAAACGTCTTGGTATGGAGGGACCGGAAGATCGCGCTCACCGTGCGGCCGACCGCTTCGATCGCGTCATTGACGGCGTTGAAATAATTATAAAAATCGTTGAAGCAATCGATCATCCCGTTCTGAAGCTCGCTGGGTGTCATGAGGCGGGGAGCGTGAACCGTGTGCAGCCCGTCATACAGCGTCCAATCCCGGTGAAGAAGCCGGCCTTCCTGTTCGAACTGCTTGAAAAGTCGGGTCCCGGGCAGTGGCGTGAGAATGGTATACTGGGCGAAATCGATGCCCATTTCGCGGGAAAATTTCCGGGTGGAATCGAATACCTCGACCGAATCGGTATCGCTTCCCAGCATGAACATCCCATGGATGCTGATGCTGTGGCGACGGAACACTTCAATTGACCGGCGAATATCTTCCACGGTCTGGCGTTTGTTGAAATCCTTAAGCGTGGCGGGATTTACCGATTCGAACCCGACGTACACCATCTTGCACCCCGCCTGCCGCATTTTTGCCACAAAGGCCTCATTCTTCGTTACCTCGGTGCGAACCTGCGCGCTCCAGGGAACCTTGAACTTGTGCTCGATCATGAGATCGAGCAGCCGGTCCGTCCGGCTGAAATTTGCGGCGAAGTGGTCGTCGACGAAAAAAATCCATTTTGTTCCGTCATGAGCATGGGTCATTACCTCTTCCATGACCCTCTCCGGACTCTGGTACCGGTAGCTCTGGCCGAACATTTCGGTGACGGAGCAGAAGCTGCAATCGTACGGGCAGCCGCGGGAGGTCAGGATCGGCATAACGGTGCGCTTGCGGGGATCGAGCAGCGTTGAGAAATCGGGAATGGGCAGGGTGTTGAGATCTTCAACCGGGGTGCCGTGAACGAGGTGATCGGTGATCCGGCCCTCGATGCAATCGATGAAAATATTTTCCGCTTCTCCGATGATGACCTGGTCGAAATCGTCCGTTACATCCTCAGGCATCATGCTGGCATGAATCCCGCCGACCATGGCATG
This sequence comes from Fibrobacterota bacterium, assembly GCA_003164335.1. Classification (GTDB taxonomy): domain Bacteria; phylum Fibrobacterota; class Chitinivibrionia; order Chitinivibrionales; family Chitinispirillaceae; genus BOG-1184. The sequence goes on along the minus strand of PLTF01000069.1, from coordinate 10,684 downwards.
CGAGGGCTTTCCTGCCGAAGCGCGCACAGATTTATACTCCTTTGCGATTGCCTTCCCCCGGTTAATCGTGGAGGTAAGGCAGCTCAGGCAGAGAATATCTGCATCGGCAAGTTCGGAGGCGGTAATGGATCGCTTCATGATGTTTTCATTGAATACTATTGCGTCGTGGCCGGCTTTTCGGGCATAGGTGGCAAGATAGAGCGGCCCCAGGAGCGGGATGGTCATGAATTTTGCGAACACATTCGAAGGGGCGCCTGACGGTTCCACGAAGATAATTTTTTTCTTGTCCATGGTAATGCCTCGTCTTTTCAGCGGTAATAATGATCTACAAGCAGCAAACTCGTTCCGAATGCAACGAGAGAGAGCGGCCATAGTTGGAGAGAAATGCCGAACACCAGGTAAAAAACCGCGGCGAGCATTATCAGCGCTCCCGCAAGCAATAGAAAAATATGATGCCGGCCGGTCAGATACATTGCAAAAAAGCCTGCTCCCGCGATTGCAAGGAAAATCGGCCACATGGTCGCCATGTGCGACCATGTGGTAAAATTAAAATAGAAAAAGAACAACCCCAACAGCACAATCGTGGTTCCCAGAAAGATAAGTGATAATTCCCTTCTCCGGTGCTCTATAAAGAGAATGATGAAGCCGCTGCCGAGGATAAGGAGGAATCCGGGCCATAATTTGCTCGCCCCAATGATAATTCCGACATTTTCAAGGGTCAGGGCAATTCCGGCCAGGATAAAAAGAAGTGAAAGAATAAAAATGCTTCGTACTCGGCGCATGGCTCTATCTCCGGTTCCGAACCTGGTGAGGCACCCAAAAGCATTACAGGCCGTTAACGAATTACGGGTAATTCGTGCTATTTGACCTGTAGATGATGGCAGTATGCTTCGCGGTCCCCGTCGCCTGGTACGGGGAGGTTCAATCCCGCTTTGAATATATCCCCGAGATTTTCCCGTTCCAAAGGCCGACATTCGATCTGGCGAGCAGGAACCAATTTGCCGAAAACAGGGGAATCTCCAGGTTTTCACGGATGCGATCCGATTCGCCGGCAGCATCAGGGAAGAACATCGAGGAAAACCGGAGCTTATCGCTTCTGCAGGTCGTTACTCCTTCGCCGACCCACCCGATTATGCATCCCTGGCCGTCGCCTGCCAGCATGAGTTCGTAATTTCTGGGTTCGAGCGGAATGGCTTTTCCCGACATTCCCGCCGCCATGCATGCCGCAAGGAGCTTTTCGGCGATGATTTTAGAAATTGCGTCATCCTCGCGATACCAGATTTTAATCGGTCCCGCCGCCATAGGGGGGGAGGAAATCGCCGTGGCAAGAGGGGAGCCGGGGGGTGCAGATGAGTCGCTTTCCACGGCATTGATCGGGACCCCCTCTGCTTTCACAACATCTTTAAGCAGTGTTGCGGGGACAAGAATCGAACGGAGAAAGAGACGTTCGGCTGAATCAGGGAGCCTGCAGGCGACAAAATAACGGTCGCTGCCGATCGGCAAACAGGCAGCGCCTTTCTTCAGAAGGGTGCGGCGGGCATAATCGAGGTCTTGCGTGTTCCACAGGGCAACCGCATCGTAGCGGCCCAGGGAAAACGACAGGAGGGGATTACCGTCGCCGCCGCGCTTGACCACGGCGAAATCGACATGGGGAGACGCTCCGGCGGTCCGGGTGTTCGAGACGATGGAATCCCCGTTATCCTTCGCGGCTTCCCTGGCGTAAGAGCCTGCCCTGAGTGATGCCGGCAACGTCCGGCCTGTCCTCAGCCTGTCAAGCGCAAGGGTATCCGGCGATCCGAGTTTGATGCGAATCGTTGTGTTGTCAAGGGGCAGGAAACCCCTGATTATCGCTTCGCGGCCGCTGATATATTCCCTGATGCCGTCGCAGAATCGGAACAGCGCAAATCCCTCGGCCGGGTGATTGTGGACCAGGCGGGTCCACTGGTCGATGATGACGAGGGTGTTCAGTGCACGCCCGTCGGCATTGACGGTTTTGGCCGATATCGTAAGGGTGATCGACAGGGGGGTAACGCTTTGGACCGTAAAGAAGCCCGGAACGGAATCGCGGCCGTTTTTTTCCGCGAAAGGATATTTGTCGAGCAGACCGGAAAAGGGGTACTCCAGCTCCGATCGCGGATAGTAGAGCCGGAGCGATCCTCCGGTGGGAGGCGGTTCCGAATCGGCGGCGACCGGCGGTTTTAAGGGAGATTGCCCGGCTTTACCTGTCCCGATCGCCTGAGGTGAACCGGGCGCCGACCGGGTAGCTCCGGTCCCTGAGGACGCCGGGCGGTTCACCGGCTTGCCGGAAGAATCGGGGCGGATCAGGGCAGGATGCTGCTTGCCGCCGGCTTCCGGCGCAGAGGTTGCCGCACGCGGGGAGCAGCCGGAAAGCACTGCGGCAGCAAGAGCCGAGGCGAGCAGTCGCAGGAAAGCTCCCTGCACTATCACGTGCATTCCTCCCCGGGGGTACTCCTCAGGTTGTCGTATTCGCAAATTGGATATCATACAGGTATTTGTACCGGCGGTTTGCCTTGAGGAGATCCTCATGCGTGCCCTGTTCGATAATGGATCCCTTATCGAGTACGAGAATATGATCGGCATGACGGATCGTTGAAAGGCGATGGGCTACGACCAGGACGGTGCGGTCCTGGACAAGCCGATTGATGGCGTCCTGTACCAGCCGCTCGGATTCCGTGTCGAGCGAACTGGTAGCCTCATCGAGAATGAGTATCGGCGGATTGCGCAGGAGCGCCCTCGCAATGGCAAGACGCTGCCGCTGCCCACCCGACAGCATGACCCCCCGATCGCCGATCGTGGTGTCGAGCCCTTCCGGCAGCCGTTCGATGAACTCCCATGCATGGGCGGCTTTGGCCGCCTCAATGACCAGCGCGGCATCGGCCCCGGCGAGCCCATAGGCGATGTTGTTGCGTATCGAGTCGTTAAAGAGAAATGTTTCCTGGGCAACAATCCCGAAAAGGCTTCTGAGCCCGGAAAGATCGAACTCCGTGATGTCACGGCCGTCTATCCGGATGGAGCCGCTCGATACAGGATAAAACCGCGGCAGGAGGTCGAGCAGGGTGCTTTTGCCGCTTCCGCTTGACCCCACCAGGGCGATGATCGAACCCTTTTTAAGGGAGAAGCTCACCTCGTGCAGCACCTCTTCCTCGCTCCCCGGGTAGGTGAAACTGACCCCCGATACGGTAATTTCATCGTTGAAGGGGGGGATAGCTTCGGGCATTACGGTTCTGAGCGGTTCGGTGGGCGAATCGATGATGCGGAAGACCCGTTCGGCGGCGGCGAACCCCCGTTGCAGCGAGTTGTTTACCGTTGATAGGGTTTTAAGCGGTGTAAAGGTTGAAAAGAGAAAGATCAGGAACCGGATGAAGTCTTCGGCGCCGAAACCTGCAATGGTCCCATGGTGCGCCGTTTTCAGCACCTCCTTCCCGCCGTACCAGAGGAGAAGGATGACGACGACCACGCCCAGCACTTCGGTAAGCGGGCTGGAAATGGAAGAAATATTGTTGGCGCGAAATGAACGATGGACAAAACGGTCGTTTTCCCTGTTGAATTTTTCGGTTTCAAAGCCGTCCATATTGAACATTTTTACTGCCCGGATGCCGCCGACGGTTTCATGAAGTATGGAGAGCAGGCCGGAGAGCGATTCAAGCATGCGCTTGCTCCTGCGGCGGACCGACTGTCCGATGGCCGCGATAATGAAACCGAGCACCGGGAATATGATGAAAATCGCGAGCGTCAGTTTCACATTGACGGCGAACAGGACGCCGATGAAAAAGACGACGCGAATCGGTTCGGTAAACAGCTTGTCGAAGGTGGATGTCATGGACTCGTTGATGCTGGCGATATCGTTAACAACCAGCGAAATGATGTTTCCCGAGCGTTCACGATCGTAATAGGTTACCGGAAGCCGGAGGGCGTGGCCGAAGAGCTCGTTACGCATGTCCCTCACGATGGCGAGGTTGAGCTGTGCCATGACGACCGATTTTATATAAGTCAAAACATTCTTAACAAAAAACGAGGATGCCATGAGGGCGCAAACCACTTTAAGGGAGTCGAGCGGATTTTCCCGCAGAATAACCCGGTAGGTCCAATACTTCAGCGTATCGTTGATCGTATGAAATGAAAAGATCGGTTTTACCGGCAGCGCAGCGGCGGGATCGAACAGCGTTTTGGCGAGCGAAGCTGCGAACCAGAGCGAAACAGCCTCGAAGTTGACTACTAAAAAGGAGAGTGCAACCGAGAGAATGAGGAGCGGCCAGTACGGCAGCGCATACTGCATCATGCGGCGATAGAGTTTTAAATTATGCATAGGTGCACGGTGCCGGCCCAACTAAGATTCTGCGGAGGGCAGGGATCCGCGTCGGCGGACCCCCTGAGGACTACTCCTTATCGGTCCAGACAAAGATCGATCCGCAATTCTGGCAGAGAATGAGCTTCGCTGCACGCTTGATATCGCTGACCAGATGCGGTTCAAGCACTTTGTAGCATACCGTGCAGGTCCGGGCCGAAGAGACTTCGCTTAATACCCGCCCATGGTTCCGGCGATTCCGGATCAGATCGTAGGTCCTGAGGATCGGTTTGGCAATGAGGGGCGTAATCGCTACCCGCTCCTTTTCGATTTCGGCGATTACCGAATCGATGGAAGCGATTGCCGCGGAGAGCTCGGCAATTTTTGGTTCGTTTTCCGTCCTGACCTGTTCGAATACCTCGATAGCGGACTTTGCCGCCTCCTTCTGGCGATCGATCTCCTCGGCAACTTTCTTCTTGCGCGCCTCGGAAGAGTGAATAATCCCCTTATGAGTCTCTATTTCGGCATGAACCGCATCGTATTCGCGGTTGGTTTTAATTGAATTGAGCCGTTCCTGGCTTTTTGCCAGGTTTTCCTCTGCCTTGATCATTTGATCTTCGAGGGTGAGAAGCTCCTGCTCAGCGGTTTTTGACCGTTCCTGAGCGGTTTCCATGGTCTTTCGGGCCATATCCATAAGTTTCTGGAGCTCTGCTACCGTTGCCGGCAATTGCTTTTTAGCAAGCTCCTGTTCATAAATGCGAATATCAATTTCCTGCAGTTGCATAAGGTATTCTATATCGCGCAGCATATTTCCTCCACAGCAGGATCAAGTAGGTATATCGAGGTTCCCCGTATAATAAAAAGAGCACTCCCTTTCGGAAGTGCTCTTATAGATTTTGATTCGAAAGGCTCGGAATGTCGTGCCTGCATACCTGCAAAGGCTGCAAAATTACCCCCTCTGGTCTCCTGAAATGTGGGCCCACTAGGGCTCGAACCTAGGACTAACGGATTATGAGTCCGCTACTCTGACCGACTGAGTTATGGGCCCCGCTAAGGACAAAATCGTACCCAAAAATAATTTCCGCAGGAAATTGCGGGCAAGGAACTATAAAAAAAGGCCGAACTCGGGCAGAAGCGGTCGGCCCCCGGCGCGCCGGAAATCGTTCTTCCATCGAAAATCGGGCGATAGTAATTTATATTATAGTCGTTTTGATAAGAAGTTTCCCGCAGCATGTTCCACCTTCAATTTGGAAGGGCGCAGGCACTCATGAATCTTTTCGTTCCGGGCCGGATCTGTCTCTTCGGCGAGCATAGCGATTGGGCTGGAGGGTATCGCCGAATCAATGCCGAAATCGAAAAAGGCTATGCCATCATCGTCGGAACCAATCAAGGGGTATATGGGGAAGTTAAGGCCCATTCGACGAAGCTCATTTTCAATGCCACGCTCAACGACGGTACCAGAATGCCGCCGTGGGAGACGCCCATGGAGCCGGATGCACTGCTCAGGCAGGCGGAAGAGGGCGGCTTTTTCAGCGAAGTAGCCGGCGTAGCCTACCAGGTCCTGACCCACTACCAGGTCCGGGGACTTGAAATCAACAATTATCGCACCGATCTGCCGATTAAAAAAGGGCTTTCCTCAAGCGCGGCGATCTGCGTCTTTGTCGCCCGTGCCTTCAACCGCATCTATGATCTCAAAATGACCGTCAGGGGTGAAATGGAGGTAGCGTATAACGGCGAAATTACCACACCGTCCCGCTGCGGCAGGCTCGATCAGGGTTGTGCCTATGGAAATCGCCCCATCGAAATGGCATTTAACGGGGATCGTCTCGATATCAAGGAGCTCTCCGCGGGCGCCGAGTTTCACTATCTCATCGTCGATCTCATGGCCGGGAAGGATACGCGGGAAATCCTGTCGCGGCTTAACCGGTGCTACCCGTTTGCCGAGGATGCCGTTCAGCGGAATGTTCAGAGTTATCTCGGTCCGATCAACCGCAGGATCGTCCGGGAAGCTGTTGAAGCCATGAAAGCCGGTAATGCGATCCGGCTCGGCACTCTCATGACCGAGGCTCAGGCGGAGTTCGACAAGAATCTCCAGCCGGCCTGTCCCTCCCAGTTGACTGCGCCGGCACTCCACCGGCTTCTCGCCTATGAACCGATAAAGCCGTTTATCCTCGGCGGAAAGGGCGTTGGTTCCCAGGGCGATGGAACGGCCCAGCTCCTTGCAAAGGATGCCGAGAGCAGGATGCGAGCCGCCGAAATTATCGTGCGGGACCTTGGCATGACCTGCCTGGATTTAACCGTGTCCCCTGCAAAACGAGTTCGCAAGGCGGTAATCCCTGCGGCTGGATTCGGCACCAGGCTTTTTCCCGCAACCAAGGCGATCAAGAAGGAGCTTTTCCCGGTCGTCGACGGAAACGGCAGAGCCAAACCGGCCATTTTCGCTATAGTCGAGGAAGCCATTGCGGCAGGGATCGAGGAGGTTTGCATCCTGGTCCAGGGCCGGGATCGCGAACTTTTCGAAGAAATCTTCTGCACCCCCCCGAAAATCGAGAATTTTAACAAGCTGTCTGAAGAAAATCGGCAGTATTCCGATTATATGATGGAAATCGGACACCGGATCACCTTCCTGTCTCAGAATGTGCAGGACGGTTTCGGCCATGCGGTTTATTGCGCGAGATCCTGGGTTGGCAACGAACCGTTCCTGCTGTTACTGGGTGACCATTTGTATACCTCGACCACCGGCACCCCCTGCAGCAGGCAACTCGTTGACGCATTTGAATCGACGGGAAGAAGCGTCGTGGGCCTTAAGGAAACTCCCGGCAGCGAAGTGCATCATTACGGCTGCGTTTCCGGAATTCGAGGCCAGACCAGCGAGCTGCTGTCCATAACCGAATTTATCGAAAAGCCCAATATTGAATACGCGCGCGAGCACTTGCGCATAGATGGTCTCGATGAGGACACCTTTCTGACCGTCTTCGGCCAGTATGTTCTTTCTCCGAAAGTATTCGAATACCTTGAAACGAATATCAGGAAGAACATCAGGGAACGCGGAGAATTTCAGTTGACCTCCTGCCTCGACCGCCTGCGGAAGGAGGAAGGTGTCTATGGGTATCTGATCAAGGGGCGCCGTTTCGACATCGGCAATCCTGCCGCCTACCTTGAGGCGCTCATCGAATTCAGGAAAGTATCGCCGGAGACCGGAGCAGGATAAGCCATTTCCTCCCCGGCTTCGGAAACCCGCCTGCTGCAGGCAGCCGGGGAGCACTGGATTCCCAGTCACCGGTGCGGTATTTTTTTCGGTTTCCGCACCATGCAGGACACGTATTTTACCGGGACGACCCCTAAGGACGGATTCATGAAATATCAGCGCGGAATGACCGTTGTGGAAATGGTGGTGCTTTTCAGCATTATCGTCTTATTGCTCGCCATCGGTATACCTAAAGTCATGGAGGGATTTACAAAGAGCAAAATGCGTGATGAAGGCATTAATACCCTTAACGTATTTGAGGCGGCGGAACTCGCCTATTATGCCCGGACCAACCGCATCGCCACCCTTGACAGTCTTAAGGCTTCCAGTCTTGCCGACCCAAGCGAATATTTTTCCTTCACCAGTGACGGTAACGGACATTTTACCGCGCTTGTGCGAAAGCCCATCGGCCGGCTGAAGAAAGGCAGCTGGATAAGCACCTGCGTCCAAGTAACGGGCGGCATACCCCAGATTTCCCGCGCATGCTCGCCCGGGGATACTGCCTTCATTCGACGCTACGTGCCCGATTTCTTCTGATCGGCAGCACGCAATCTTGCTCTCGATTCTTCGCTTCAAAAGCTACTTTCCCATTTCCGGCGCCCCAGGTTCCGTAATGCCGGAGGCACTGTCCATCTGAAGCTGTTCTTTCTCCGCCTTTTTCATTTCGGCATAGATATGAAGCGTTCTCATTTTTATAATCTCCCGTGAAGGAGCAACCCCGGCAAGCTCCCGGTCAAGTTCCTTCTGCTCGGCGATTGCGTTGAGATAATGCCGGTGCAATCCCGCCAGATACCTCAGCTGCATCTCATCCAGGGCGATATCGGTCGCATTTTCGAGCCCTCCAAGATATGCCTCGGAAGCATTGAGGCTTCGCAGCATTTCACTTGAATGGAAGCCCGCAGTTTTAAGGTGAACAACCTCTTTTGTCTCCAGGTCGTGTATCAAAACCTTGGCGTTCTCAAGCGTATTCCTATCGAGAACGAGCAAAGTATGAATAACCTGATCATTTTCATAGAGGCCTTTTTTGTTCCGCATATCTCCGCTGGAAATGGAGATAACACTTGCAGCAATCACAACCAGACTGAAAATTCCCATTCCGACCGTTTTCATGATGCAGGCTCCTTTCTTCTCAGGACCAGGCACACGATAAACGCGGTGGGACTCCGGCTTTATGCCGGTCACTCACCCCAATAAAAACTACGACCCTATGGCTCCCGTTATTTCGTCGAGCAGCGGGCTGCACTTTGCGGTGGGCAAAGTGATCGTTGCGGTTATCTTTTTACTATATTTCCCGAAGGGGAGGCCGATCGCAATGAGGGAAGCTCCCCGCATCGGGCTCCGGGGATCGTGAAGCGGCCCGCAACGCGCTCGCTGTTCCTGTTCAAGTTCACTATTTTTCGAAGTACGAAGGAGTTTGCCATGGCAACAATAACGCTCAAGGGAGAACCTGTCACCACGGTTGGGGAACTTCCGGGGATCGGGTCCCTTGCTCCCGATTTTATGCTTACCGGTACCGATCTCTCTGAAGCCGGTCTCAAAAAGTATTCGGGAAAAGCGGTAATCCTGAATATCTTTCCCAGCATTGATACCGGGGTGTGTGCGGCATCGGTACGACGGTTCAACACCGAGGCATCAGGTATCAACAACGCGGTAGTCCTGTGCATCTCGGCCGACCTTCCGTTCGCCCAGAAACGCTTCTGCGGCGCCGAAGGTCTCGACCGGGTGGAGCCGCTTTCTACGTTCCGGCATCCGGAATTTGCTCTGGACTACGGCGTCGGCATCGCTACCGGAGGCCTGAAGGGACTCCTGTCCCGTGCCATTGTCGTCCTGAGTCCGGCCGGGCTCGTCGTCTACACCGAGCAGGTGCCCGAGATTGCGCAGGAGCCGGATTATGAAAAGGCACTGGAGGCGGTGAAGAAAGTATCCAAATGAAAATGTTACTGCTTCTGGTGGGGGAACCGCTTAAGCGGTTCCCCTTGCCAAAGCCTCCGCGCCCGCAAAGCCGGGCTGCGGGGTCTTTGGCACACTCCTTCTTGCGGAAGATAAGGGTGTTACGTTTTATTTCAGTCTTGGTTAACAAGCTTTCCACCTCCTCTTCTACTTATGCAAATCATATCGTATTGCAAGTTTATCCATAAAAGCCTCCAAACAAGGTATGCAAAACATGCATATAGTCCTGGTAGCATCAACTGTCTCCTATTACTATTCCCTTCCTATAATTAAGAAATTAATTCTTAAGGGATAGAAATTACTCCTTATGTGGCAAAATAGCATTAATTAAGCCATATTCAGCATGGCATGGATATTGCGACTTATTAGGCGTGTGAACCTCAAATAAAGGATTTCTTCCAATATTTTAATGGTTCCAATTTAAACGTCTAATTAGATATCAGATTGGAATAAAATGATTCTATTAGTATTTTGCTTAACGTCTTCGTATGTTGTCATTTTAATCGCTGGGTTACGGCTTGCATATATTGTAAAGATGAAGGACTGAATGATGCAATACATACCGCTAAAATAACAAATTGATTGCAGTAATGGAATGCCTGTAATCTGCAAGGAGATGGCCATGGAAAATGTTGAAGAAGTTTTAATCCATATCAAAGAAGTATCTGACTGCCATAACCCCGTCAGCCTGATTGCTCGCAGCCAATTGTTATTGGATGTATCATCTGTTAAATACCTTCCTGTTAAACATAGTGAATTACCGCCTATTCTGCTCAGGTCTATAACGATATATACAAAAACGACAACTCAACCTGAATAAAGCATAATATTACTCACGCATTCTGGAGAATCGAATGGAACAATTGCCATCAGATGCCATGCTGCAAGTTTCCGGATATACCGGCGAGGTTGTTTTCTATAAATATGATAATGCAGAATATACTCATAATCTGATACTACGTGACATGATTAAGGTGGTATCCGCTATTTTGACGACTATTAAATTGGATTTTTCAATTTCTGAGGGTGATACTGTTTATGATTATTTCGTTTCGTTTGAACGCACTAAGGAGCTCATCTGGCGTGGAAGCTATGAATACCATAGCCTTGTCAGGAATAATGCCGATACTATTGAAGACATCACTATCAATGAAGAATGGAAATGTCCCGTTTTTAGTTGA
>PLTF01000109.1 GCA_003164335.1 Fibrobacterota bacterium | reverse complement strand
CCGCCGCAGGCGGTTCCCCCACCAGAGGCACTTGCACCATGCCTTATATTCAGGTTGGAATCATAAAGTCTTTCATTTTCTTTACCAGCTCCCTGGCCGCTGGAAAGCTCAGGAGTGACAGCGCCTCATCAAGGGTACAGAAATGCGGCTCACGCCCGGGTTCGCCGGGGCCAATAACGGCGGTGTACCGGACCAGGAAATAGGCTACCCGATAGGTTTTATCCGCCGCGGTAAACTCCTCGGTTCCGGCAGCCTGAACAATTTTTCCCGCAATGCCGGCTTCTTCCCCGAGTTCGCGAAGTCCGGCTTCCTCCGCCGTTTCCCCGGGATCGATGTGGCCCTTGGGAAAGATCCAGTGCGAGGGGTCTTTTTTCGCTTTGACGATAAGGATAAGGGGTCCGGACTTAGCAGGTTTAAAAACGATTGCGCCAGCCTGCTCTATAATGGATTTTGTCATGTGTCCTCGAATGTCTTCCATGTTAGAATTATTCAAAGTTAATCTTTTGAATAATTGCAATTAAAATTCTCCATATCCTTCCGAATTAGAGACAAAGAATGCTACGTCTCTACAAATACGAGACGATATGGTTTTGCTTATTGTTCGCAGATACGTCGCGAGTCCCTGACCTCACCCCGGCCCAAAGCGGCCGGACCTCTCCCACGGGGAGAGGTTATTTTTCAGTTTAACTATTGTTGCCGAAATTACCCCCCTCATAGCGACATTGCTGATTTAAATTCTTTTCGCAGAGGCTTGTGGGTCCCCGCCGCAGAGGGCCTGTTATGAAGCACTCCCACNNACCTCGTGCGGGTGACCCGGCTCAGCCACCCAAAAGAATTTGAATTTTCTTATTCTTTTGGAATCAAGCATGATCAAACAAATTATCCTGAATATTCTTTTGGTAAATCTCCCCTATTCTTTCAAAGATTCTTTCAAAGGTGCGGCTCACATTCCTGAGCTCCGACTCCTTGTTTCTCCTTCTCCAGAGCGCCTCAAATTCCCGCAGGAGAGCTCTCCCCTCTTCGAGGAGGCGCTGCCCGCTCCCATATACTTCGGGACAATCCGCCTGGTCATATTCATACCGTTTCTTAAAAGCAAGCAGACCGAGCGTCCAGCGAACGGCATGACCGGCGCAAATAAATTCATCGATGTCAAGACTCTCTCCGGTAAAGGATCCAGCTTCGCGCAGGTCGGCAAGGGCGGAAGCTATTGCCGTCGCCCGGCTGTAACGCCAGGCAATGGCCTCTATTTCCATTGCTGCGACTTCGGTTTCCCTGTTCCATAATCCTTCAAGCCCCCAGGCCCAGGCATACAGGTTTCCGAAATGGTAAAAGCAGAGGCTCCCGAGCTCCCTGAGCAGGGCTACAATACGGCCGGAGGAATCGTTCCATGCAATTCGCGAAAATGCCGCGTCATACTCTCCATCGGTTGGGAAGCTCGCCGCGTGCCATGAAAGCGCCGCTCCGAGCGCCATGCCGTGATAAGAGCCTGCCAGGAAGTTAACATGGCCGCAATCCCCCCAGTCGGTGGTGAGCACCCCTTCCGCCCGGAATTCCCGGCCGAATCGCACCATTGCCCGGATATTCCCGGATGCGGCTTCAATATTATTTGCAAACCGGCTCCACCCCTGCACGCCGGGACAGACATACTGACGCACGCAATACCCGGCAAAGGTCCGCGCTGCATCATCGGTTACGTCGGGGGCGTATCCCCAGTTAAGGAAAACAAGGTCCCCAGGTAGTTCCCGCAGGAGCTCCGGGTAGTTGCGTATGACATCCCCCCACAGCATCGGCGTTTTTCCGTGCTCCCGTACGGCTGCGACCAGTTTCTTTACAAACTCAATGTAGAGCCGCCCCTTCCCTGCCGCCGCCGCGCGATCGCGGTTCCTGCCCGCACCGAGATCGAAGGTTTCGTCGCAGCAGATGTTGCAGTATCGCGACTGGAACAGGGGCAGGAATTCGTCCAGCATGCTTTTTATCAGATGGAAACTTTCGGGATTGACGGCATCGATGGTATGGTGCGCCATGCGGTCCCAGAGGTTCGGCGACGGCCCGCCGGGCGGAAGATCGACCTCCCGGAGATGTGTGAATCGTTTTATGCGCAGCAATTCGTAGAGATGTCCGAAGGTCGCCAGCGAGGGAACAAGGTCGATGAAATGCATCCAGCACCAGGCGTCGAGCTCGCAGATTTCCTTATACGTCAGGGGATCCTTATCGTACCATAAATCCGGGATTTGTTTAAAGGCGAATGAGTGCTCGATGTAGAGTTGCAGCTGGTTGAGCTTGTACGACGATAGCTTTTCCACGAGAGCTTTAAGCGTTGCCAAAGTCGGGACTTTCCCGCGCGTGACATCGTGATAAAACCCGCGATGCGGGAAGTCCGGCGAGTCGGTAATGTCGCAGCAGGGCAATAGGGGTCCATGCTGCCGGATGATTTGACAGAGGGTTTTCAAACCATAAAAAAGCCCGGCAGGACCAACTCCAATAATGCGGATACCACCAGGTGAAATCGAAAGATCGTACGACTCGGCGGGTGAGGAGCGGTCGGCAATGGTCAGGATAATGGAGGCAGGCTCAGCTGTGTCGGCTTCAACAAGGTAAAGCTTTTTGCCGATGGCAAGATGAATAGTTTCGGTGAGATCCTTAATCGCAAGCAATATTCTCTCGTCGCGGACATTGCCAAGAGAGATGCCGCCGGATGTTCCAGTAAGATCGAAGGTACCTTCTTCAGGTTGAAGAGATTTAACTGCTGGTATCAGGATCATTATGCTGTGCTTTCAGGGTTTAATCTCTTTTCAGGTGGGGAAACGGCTTAAATCAAATGCCCTTGGTGGGGGAACCGCCTAAAGGCGGTTCCCCCTGGCCTGAAGCCGCCAAAGCGCGTCTTCAGGCAC
>PLTF01000071.1 GCA_003164335.1 Fibrobacterota bacterium | reverse complement strand
ATCAGGATATGGGTAACGGATAGCCACTTGCGGAGAGGATCAAGCCGCGGGCGGAAGGCCGCTTCGGAAAGGAGTGAGGCGGATTTTGACTTTGCGTTAGCGAGGACAGAGGATGGCTGCGGGAGCGTAAGCGACGCAGACAGTCTGGGGAGACACAGGCGCACAGCGCCGCATGGCTCCCTACACTTCGATTTTGAATTTATATTCCGGTCCGGCCATTCAAATCCCACTGCAATATTTATTCCCCCCTCACGTCTTATTGAAAAGATTACCGATTCCGCCGCCCCGCGATCATTCGGGCATCGCAAAAAAAATAGAAGGGAGTCTGCCATGGCACATCACCATCACGTTTATTCCGCTGAAAACGTTTCATTTCTGGAAAGCGGATTGAGAAAGCTGGTCATGAATCCCGCAAAAATGCTTGCACCCCTGGTAAGGGAGGGAATGACCGTTCTCGATGTGGGATGCGGCCCCGGACTATTTACCTTCGAGGCAGCCCGACTGGCAGGCCGGGAGGGCCGGGTCATTGCCGCCGATCTACAGCAGGCAATGCTCGACATGGTGCAGGCCGCCGCGAAAGATGACGCCATGGGCGGCAGGATTACCCTGCATAAATGCTCTGCGCATCGTATCGGCGTCACCGGGCCGGTCGATCTCATTCTTGCGATACATGTCGTCCATGAGCTCCCGGACCCGGCAGGATTTTTCAGCGAAATGAAATCGATTCTCAGTGAGGACGGATTGCTCTACCTTGCGGAACCGGCGTTCGTCGTATCGGGAAAGGAGTTCAGCGAAACGTTGAATATCGCTTCCAGGGCGGGATTTCAAATAAAAAATCGGAAAAGGGGCCTCCTGAGCAGAATTGCCCTGTTGGCGGGATAGAGCATGGCATGGGTGATGAGAAGTACCGGAAATCTCCCGCTTGACTTTGGTTGCCGGCCAAGGTATATTCATAACATACGTTACGAAACAAGTGTATTATAACTACTGTGTTATAAAGAAAGCCAATGCCGCCGCTCAAAACCGTTACCCGTACCCAGATCATCGACGCCGCCTTTTCGCTGGTGCGGGCCAAAGGCATCGCCGCACTCACCGCCCGGAGCGTTGCGAAGAAGCTGCGGACCTCAACCTCGCCCATCTACGGGTATTTCCGCACCATGGATCTCCTCCGTCGCGAGCTCTTCATCCGCGCACTCGACCTGCTGCACCAATACCAGGCAATGACGCGGACCGGGGAGCCGTTTTTCGACATGGGGCTCGGGTACATCGAATATGCACGCAGCGAAAAGCGGCTTTTCTTCGAAGTCCTGGGGAGCGATCTTCAAAAACTGCTTCCGGATAACACCCCGGTCGGCCCTGATCCCCTCTCGCTCATGCGTCGCGATCCCGTCCTCGCCGGCCTTTCCGATAAGGCCCTTGAAGGATTGCTCCTTAAGATGTGGATCTTCGTGCACGGCCTCGCCTCGCTCATCGTGAGCGACAAGCTCTGCGCGCTTTCGGAGAAGGAGATCGCGACCATGCTCCGTGAGGTCGGGGATGCGGTGATCGGCGAAACGGTACGCCTGTTGAAATTATCGCCTGGAAAGGAGTCGTCACTATGAGTGTTCCGGTTCAGCAACCTGATCCCTACCGCCTGCTTCAGCAGCATCTCGACCGGCAGGCTGTCGGATTTCCGGCCACAAAATCCGGTGCCGATATCCGGTTGCTGCGCACCCTGTTTACCCCTGACGAGGCCAGGGTTGCACTCAACCTTTCTTACCGGCCCACCCCGCAAGGCCGGGTTGTCGAAGCTGCTGCCAAGGAATTTACGGCAGAGAAAACCGGCGCGCTCCTCGAAAGCGCGTTCCTGAAAGGCGCCATCGGGTGGAGGCTCAGGGACGGCGTTTCGCATTGGAACGTCATGCCGGTCGTCATCGGCATGTTTGAGATGCAGGACGGCGATCCCTCTCCCGAATTCCTTACCGCTGTTGGGCGGTATTTCCGCACCATGGATTACGGAAGGGCATTCATATCGGTCAAACCGTCGCAAATGCGAACCATCCCGATACGCAAGAGCGTTACCGTCGAACACCATATTGCGACCTACGACGAGATCCGGTCGCTGGTCAGGGACTCGGGTGGTCCGTTCGTCATTCTCAAATGCATCTGCCGGGAGTCGGAACGGATTCAGGGACACACCTGCAAACAGACCGCCCGACTCGAAACCTGCCTCGGGATGGGCGACATGGCCTCCATGACCCTCCGGCGAGGCCACGGCCGCGAGATTGGTGCCGAAGAGGCACTTTCGATTCTCCAGCTGAACGAAGACGAGGGGCTGGTACTGCAGCCCGCCAACGCGCAGAGGGCGGAGTTCGTCTGTTCCTGTTGCGGCTGCTGCTGCGGGATGCTCAATTTCCAGAAGCGGCTGCCCAACCCCGTCGAATTCTGGACCAGCAATTACTCCGCTCATATCGATGCCGATTCCTGCGCCGGCTGTGGAATTTGCGTTAAGCGCTGCCTGGTCGGCGCCCTCGATCTCAAGAGGCCCGGCGGCGCGCGGGTCAACATGAACCGGTGTATCGGCTGCGGACTGTGCGTTCCCGCCTGTCCGAAAAAGGCAATCTCCCTTATCAAAAAAACGGAACCGACCGTTCCGCCGAAGGATGAGGAGGAGCTTTTGGATACCATCAAGTCGAACCGGAAACACGGACTGGCGCAAGTGTCTACGATAGTTCGGACGCTCCTCAGGCGGCACCGTTAGAATATACTAATGAAATGGAAATACAAACCAGACGGTCGGTTTGTATATTTACTAGGCAGTTAATAAATAATTTCGTAAAAACCCGTTCGTGGTGAGCCTGTCGAACCATGAACAAAGCGGTTTTGCCGGTCACCCTTCGACACGCTCAGGGCGAACGGTTCTCAGATGAGATTATGCTTATGACCGATTAGTATTTGAAAATAATAGCCGTCTGCAGCTTACTGGAGGAGATCGATGAACATCATAGAAATAAGTGGCGTTATCAAGGATTATGCCCTCGGCACCACGACGGTGCATGCCCTGCGCGGCATCGATCTAACGATCGAGGAGGGGGACCTCATGACCATTATGGGCCCCTCGGGCAGCGGCAAAACCACGCTTCTCAACATCATCGGCTGCATCGACAAGGCGACCGCCGGATCGGTCCGGGTCCATGGCGACGAGGTGTCAAGCCTCAACGACCGGGAGATTACCGACCTGCGCCTCAACCGCATCGGCTTCATCTTCCAGACCTTCAACCTGATCCCGGTCCTCAATACCCTCGAAAATGTCGAGTTCCCGCTCCTGCTCAAGAAAAAGGATACCCGGGCGGAGATACGGCGCAAGGCGGAGAAGCTGATCGACGAGGTCGGCATCACGGAGTTTATCAAGCACCGTCCCGCCGAGCTCTCCGGGGGCCAGCGCCAGCGGGTGGCCATCGCCCGCGCGCTGGTCACGAACCCGGACATAGTCCTAGCCGACGAACCGACCGCCAACCTCGATTCGGTCACCGGCGCGCAGATCCTCGACCTCATGAAGGAGATGAACGCCCGGGAACAGACGACCTTCATTTTTTCGACGCACGATGCCAATGTGCTCAAGTATGCGAAGACCATGGTGAAAATCAAAGACGGCATTGTCGCCGAAAAGAGCGCCCTATGAGTCTCATCGTCAAGATCGCCTGGCGCAACATCATGCGCCATCGCGGCAAGAGCCTGATCATCGGCGCAATCCTGTTCATCGGCGCGCTGCTCATGACCGTGGGCAACGGCGTCATTTCCGGAATGGACGCCGGGCTGCAGAAGAACATCGTCGAGGGATTCTGCGGCGACGCGGTACTCGTTTCCGACAAGCAGGAGTCGGACAACGTTTTTCTCGAATTCATGGGCAAGGCCGTGGCGCCGATTACGGACTACAAGGCGATCGATTCCGCCTTGAAAACTATCCCTGCGGTTGCCAAATGGCTGCCTATGGGCAAGAATTTCGCCATGGCCCTCAATGAGGACGGCGGCCTTGCCAAGGGCGCCTTCGTACTCGGCGTGGACATGGATCAGTACCGGCGTTTTTTCGGCGACAACCTGAAGCTCATCGAAGGAAGGTTTCTCGAAGGCAACGAGCCCGGCGTGCTGGTACCCACCGGATGGCGGAAGCTCTTCGGCGACTATTACGACATCCTTTTCTCGCCGGAAGGGACCGCGCTCGACACCGCGCAGCTCGGCACGGGGATAACCTCCCGCCTCTCGGAGCTGACGGTAAAGCATAGCGCCGTATTCATGGGGGTCAATAACGAAAATTCGACTACCGATATCCGGGTGCCGGTGCGCGGGATAGTCAAATACCGGTCGCTCAATACCATCTGGGGAAGCTTCCCGATCATGGACATCGAATCCTACCGCGAGTGCCTCGGCTATTTTTCCGC
Organism: Fibrobacterota bacterium; assembly: GCA_003164335.1. Taxonomy (GTDB): domain Bacteria; phylum Fibrobacterota; class Chitinivibrionia; order Chitinivibrionales; family Chitinispirillaceae; genus BOG-1184. The sequence goes on along the minus strand of PLTF01000071.1, from coordinate 5,528 downwards.
CCTTGCCACTTCCGCACCGGTCAAGGCAGGCGATCTCGACCTCCTTGCGAAAAGCGGCGATTCCCTCGACAACCTCTTTACGCAGGATAACGTTGTCGCCCCGCAGAAGGGCCGGGCTACCGCAGCCCTTGCCGCCGGGAGCCTCGCAATTGCCCGGGATACCGCCCGCCCGAAGATCGATCCCGACGCAGGAACCTGGAACCTGGTACTGCTCCGCCTCGCCGGCGGCAAGAGCCTCACCAGGACGGTCGCAGACCTCAATAAGACCCTATCGGAAAAAAAGCTGCCGGTCCGGGCGATAACCTGGAAAAAAGCCACCGGTTTCATCGGTTCAATGGCCGCGCTTATCAAGAGCTCGCTTTTCGTCTTTGTCATGTTTCTCTTCTTCGTGGCGATCATCATCATCGTGAACACGCTCTCCATGGCGGCAATCGATCGGACCAGCGAAATCGGCATGATGCGGGCGGTCGGGGCGCGCAAGGGATTCATCCGCCTGATGTTCCTGGGCGAAACCGCCGCGCTTTCGGCGATTTTCGGCGGCGCCGGGATCGTCGCGGGGATCATTATCGTCAACATTCTCGCGGCCTTCAATTTCACCACCGACAACGACATGCTGCAGCTTCTCTACGGCGGCGATACCTTCAGGCCGATGCTGTCGGTCATCGATGTCTGCCTGGCAATCGCACAACTCGTCGTCGTCACCCTCATCGCGGTTGTTTACCCGATCCGCGTGGCGAGCGGCATTACCCCGCTCGATGCGGTTTCACGGGAATAGGAGCAGCCATGCCGGTCATTTTCAACATAGCCATTCGCAATCTGGTGCGGCAGCAGAGCCGAAACCTCCTCCTCGGTGTCGCCATCGCCTTCGGGGCCATGGTGCTCATCATGGCCAATGCCTTTTCGCACGGTATCTCAAAGGTGCTCTTCGAACAGGTCGTGCGCTATACGAACGGGCATGTGGCGCTGACCTACACGCGCAACGGCAACATGACCAGCCAGATATTTTACGACGACACAAGGATTCTTGCAGCGGTCAACAAAGCGGCTCCGCCGTCGGCGCGGATCGAAGAGGCCGCCGGCGTGTTCGCCCGGGCCATCGGCAACGGCATCGCCGATAATGTCATCATGGTCGGGGTGGACCTGAACCGGACCATAACGCCCGAGGAAATAAAGCACTATGCTTCGAATTTCAGCATGCTGCAAGGCTCGTTCCTTTCGCTCAAGGATACCGGCCTCGGATGCCCGGTGATTATTTCCGAACAGAAGGCGAAATACCTGAGGGTGCAGATGGGAGACGTGGTAAGGGTCAGGTTCACCGGCGTCAACAACCAGTCGTCGAGTGCCCAGCTTAAAATCGTCGGCATTTTCAAACCGGCGAATGTTTTCATGGCAAGCCCGGTCTTCCTTGAATTGCATACGCTCAAGGCGCTCATGGGCTATGGTCCCCACGACATCGCCTCGGTGCACATCAATGTCAAGGACCCTGAGCGCGTGGCCAAGTCCATTGCCGACAGCCTCCACGCCCTGCTCAGGCCCGGTCTTGCGGTCATGACCGGCAGCGGCGTTCTCCGGGGGACCGCGACAGCGGTAACCGTTCTCGGCTTCCAGACCGATTCCGCATCGCAGGGCATCATGCATCGCGGCATCCCTCTTTCCGCGGGCGACTCTGCCGCAGCCTTCGGCTATCGCGGGGTAATTCTTGCCGGTGAGCTGGCTGCGCAGTGCGGTGCCGGCATCGGCGACACGCTGGCTTTTTCCTGGAGCGCCAAATACGGCCCGGACAGCGGGCATGCATCCTTTGTTATCACCGCGATTGCCGGAGCAGCCGGAAAGTTCCCGGCAAACGGAGTGTTTGTCAATGAGCGCGATTTTTATCACGCGTATTATTCACCGCTTCCTCCCTCGCCTGCGCCGGAGCTCCTGACAACCCTGCCCGACTCATCGAGCCGGCTTTACGCAGCGCTCGCACCGGAGTTCCTGCTGATGCATCGCTGCGCCACAACCGACGAGTACACGAAAATGTCGGAGGAAATGGGACGCGGAAAGTTCAAGGGCATTATGGTAAGCGTCCAGTCCATGTATGAAACCGCGTCCGCAATACTCCAGGTGGAAAAGGCGCTCAACATCATTACCCTGGTGGCCGGGCTCATCCTCTTTTTCATCATTTTGATCGGGGTCGTCAACACGCTGCGCATGACAATCAGGGAGCGCACGCGCGAAATCGGTACCGTGCGGGCCATCGGCATGCAGCGCTCCCAGGTCCTGAACATGTTCCTTATCGAAACGCTCTGCCTCGCGTTTGTGTCCTCGGTGGCCGGGGCAATCGCGGCGTTCGGGGCGATGGCGGGATTAACGCTTCTTACCATCAATGCAGCCGACAATCCGATGGGCATGCTCCTTGTCAATGGCCACCTGTTTTTTGCGCCCACCGCGGTTGCGGTCGCGGCGTTCATCGTTTTTATCACGGCTCTCGCCGGGGCGACGGCTTTTTTCCCGGCGCGCCGCGCCGCAAAACTTACCGCCGCGAATGCCATGCGGCACTACGAATAAAGGACGGCATCAATGATCAAGAGAATACTTACTGCCCTTTTGCTGACAGCTTCACTTGCGGCTGCACAGCCGCCGATTGTCACTATTCTTAAAGCCATGCAGGACAACGTTTCCATCAATACCGACGTCCGCGCCATGGTCAGCATGACGCAGCAGAAGGTGGACCAGGGAACCAAGCTCTTCGAAATGGCCTATTACCGCCGGGACCGCGACGACGCCTTCCTTATCGCCTTTGCGGCGCCGGAGTCGGAAAAGGGGAACGGGTACCTGCGCGTCGAGGATAATTTCTGGATGTACCGCGTCAATACCCGTACCTTCCAGCATATCAACCGGGACGAAAGCATCGGCGGCTCGGACGCGAAGGGCGAAGACTTCGAAACCCGGCGGCTCACCGAGCTCTACCAGGGGGAAACCGACGCCGCCGGAAAGGAAATCATTGCGGCGGATAAACTCGGCTCCATCCCGGTGTGGCGCTTCCAGATCAAGGCGAAGGTAGCCGATGTCTCCTACCCGTTCCGCACCCTCTGGGTGCGCCAGGACAACCTGCTTTCGCTCAAGCAGCTGTCCTATTCGAGCTCGCGTACTCTCATGAATACCGCCTATTACCTCAAATACACCCAGGTGCTCGGCAAATACGTTCCGATCGAGCAGATGTTCATCGATGAGTTTGAAAAGGGGAACAAGACTATTGTCAAGATATCGGGGATCGTCACCGGCAAGCTGGATGACAAAATATTTACCAAGGCGTACCTGGAGAATTTGAGTAATTGAAAAGAAGGCTGGAAGAAGGCAGACGGAAGGCAGACAAAAGGTAAACAAAAGGCAGACCAGAGGCAGAAAGAAGCCGGATGAAAGGCGGGAGGCGGAACAGGCGATGAAAAACCTTATTTTTGCGACAATTGCCGGAGCGATTCTTTTTTCGGGAACCAGTTTTGCCTCTGAATCAATGGCAAAGGTAACTTCATGATAAAAACGCTGATCGCCGGTCTGCTTCTTTTACCGCTATTCCTCCATGCCGAGGAGAAGATCGATGAAAACGCCCTCTTTGCCGACAGTTCCTCGGTGGTTGACAGCACCAGGGTGGTCAATACCCAATCGGCGAAGAGCGGCAGCGAGGAGAAAAACTCCGTCGCCTTTTCCGGCAACATTTACGACTATGCCGACCCCTCCCTGAGCCGGGCATGGTTCAGCAACCCTGACCTTCACGACGCCGCCTTCACCACCCGGATCGTCGGCAACGGTTTTATCGATGCGCGGCTCGTCGGCGGGGCAAAGGCATTCGCCGACCTGGAGGGTTCGTATGTGCCGACTCCCTCATACGCCTCGCTCGACCCGGGCAATTTCGGGAAGCCGGACAGCGGCCTGTTGTTTGATATGCCGGAGGTATTCGTCGACGCCAATAGCAACAAATTGATTTACTTCAGGCTGGGCAGGCAGGTGCTGCAGTGGGGGCCGTGCAACTTTTGGAACCCGACCGATCTTGTCAACGTGCAGAACAAAACGTTTCTCACCCTCGAGGGGCAGCGCGAGGGCTCGTACGGCCTGAAAATTCATATACCGTATAAGACGCTGTTCAACTTCTACACCTTCATCGATGCTAACAACGCATCGACCATCGACAGCCTCGCCGTGGCAGCCAAGGCCGAATTCCTGGTCGGCAGGACCGAAATGGCGATCTCGGGCTGGGGGAAAGAGGGCGAGAAGCCGGTGGGAGGCTTCGATATCACCTCGCAACTCTTCAATGTCCAGATCGCGGGAGAGGTCAGCCTGCGCAACGGGTCGAATATACCGGGCCTTAAAAAAACTACGGATTCAACCTGGGACACCACAACGCTCGGCAATGAGTGGTTTCCGCGAGCATGCCTGAGCCTGACAAAGTTCTTCCCGCTCGGCGGGGTTGCGGACCGGTTGACCCTGAATGCGAATATCTACTATAATGGTTCAGGAAGCGATGCCAATATATTCAACGATCCCGTGCTCGGGAAGTACCTTCAGGCACTCGTGACCGGGACTATTGCCCAGCAGCAGCAGCTGCCGCCCGGCATGCAGTGGCTCGCCAACCGGACTACCCTGTCCAACCTTTACATTCCCAACAGCTACTCGAAATATTACGCCGCCGTCTACGGCTCGGTCAGCCAATTCCTCATCGATCCCATGACCTTCACCTGCGACGTCATCGGCAATCTGCAGCAGAAAAGCTTCGTGGTTTCCACCGGGATCAACTACCATTCGCTCAACAATTTCGTTTTCGGCATTTCGCTCGACGCCTACCTCGGACCGACGAACACGGAGTACACCTTTTCCGGCAGTGGGCTCACGGCTCAGGTAACGACGGGAATAATCTTCTGAGGAACGTAGAATTATTCCGGGAATCTTGGGAGTTTAAATCCTTCGCACATCAAGGATAAAAAGGAGAGCAGAAAAAGGGGGCGGAAAAGTGGTTATTCCCAAAATCCACCTTCCCGCCTAATGATGAGGAGGGAATCGAACCCCCGAACCGGTGTTAGCGGTCACACGATAGTCAGTCGTGTTGAGATTACCAGCATCTCGCCTACATCCATTGATGATATATTATACAATAATTATGAAGGAAAATCAAAAAAACTTTAAAAAAAGTATTGACTAATATTGCCTTTTATTTTATATTTTAGGCATGGAGCTTGGAAAAAAGAAAAACATCACGATAAAACTCTATCAGGTTACCATAAACCGCATTGAAAATATAGCAGTAATAACAGGCCTAAAAAAGAACACTATCATTGAACAGGGCATAGAAAAACGATTAAGGGAATTAGAGGGCGACAATAAACTTCAATAACATTTCCCTAACAACGCCCATTATTAGGCCATTTTGGACTTGCTGCTGGTGACTTCCCAAAGTAAGCAGTTCAGGCAAGCATTGCAAACTCTAAAAACCCGAAAAAAAGGCTATTCTGACTCGGATTTAAGGGGCTCTTATAAAGGAACGAATTAAATTG
>PLTF01000113.1 GCA_003164335.1 Fibrobacterota bacterium | reverse complement strand
TACTGGCAGCATTACATGAAGGCTTTTGAGGCTTGCCTGAGCGCGACAAACACCCATCACGCGCACTGGTACATTGTTCCCGCCGATGATAAGGAGAATGCCCGGGTGATTGTTTCGCAAATTGTCTTGGATGCGCTCAATGGACTAAAAATGTCATACCCCGAGATCACCGCGAAAGGCAAGCGGGTATTGGAATCCATCCGCAAGCGGCTCTAAGACACACTTATGGCCAATAAGTAAGCGCAATAAATAAATACAATCGAAAGCGGATGGAGATTTCCTCTGTTACTCTATCCACAGTCAATCGCTCGGATGTTCGCTCCCTATTTCTTTTTCATCATCGGACAAGATTTCATCTGCATCATCATTTTGTTCATGGCGGCCGTATCCATCTTCAATTCGATCTCTTTTTTCAGATTCGCTTCCTTGTCGTATTTCATGATTTTGTTCCCGACTATGACTACAAAGCCTCCATCTTCTGTGCTGAATGCAAAGATAGGTTTCATAAAATGCATCATCATCATGCAGGACATGGAGCTTGAATCCATCATCCCTTCCAGGGACATCTTCATCCCGCCTTGTCCCATTCCGCTCATTCCGGTATCCTGCTGAGCGTTTACGGCAAAAAATAGAGCGCCAGCAAGCACCGTCAATCCAATCCTGGCTGATCGTCCCATAACAACCTCCCGGTTTAATTGTGAACTGAAGGGTTTGGCTATTTACTGGAGCCTTAATTTCCCGCAATAAACATGCCGAAGCTGCAGCAGTAATTCTATAATTATTCCCTATGCTTACATCGCAGAAGCATCTTTGCGTCAAGGTATTTCGGTTGTTAGGGATAGCGCATGGAAAAGGTAGCAGAAGGAGCGGGTGTTGCCACCGCTGGATTTTGAGTCCGTGCGGGAAATACTGCGGACCACTGCCCGAAGAACTCATTGCGATATCCTTGCCATCGATTGAAGCTCCCCGAAGCAGCCTGCCATGCGCTCGCTGTGCCTGTTCGGTTCAACTTGACACTGTCACGTCCCCGACACTTTAAATGCCCGCAGCGATTTTCCGGCTTTCATGTGGGCGGCCAGGAGGGCAAGTCCGGGTTTGGCATGGAGAAAAAAAGTCTTATATGCCGGGCAGAGGCGATTGAGCCCACCCTCCCCGTCCGGCGCAGTTTCCAGGCGGTCTTTGGGACAGCCGCCATTGCAGAAATCCAGCACCGAACACTCCCTGCAGCAGCGCGGCAGTCGGTCCCGTTTGTCCATCCCAAAGCGGAGCATGGCAGGATCGGCCGCGAGGTCACGGAGTTCCCGGTCCCGGATGTTGCCGATGCAATGCTCCTGATCGACAAAATGGTCGCAGGCGTAAAAGCTCCCATCGTGTTCCAGGACAGCCGCTTCGCCGCAGGTCTCCCGGTGAACGCACAGGGCATGCGGCACCCCATAAACCGGACGCAGCGCTTCATCGAAAGCCTGGACAACCATCCGGCCGACGTCCCCGGCGATCCAGCGGTCGAAAATACGGCACAGAAAACGTCCGATCGCCGCCGGTTCGGCTGCAGCCCTTCCGGCCCCGACAAGCGGCAGGAACTGGAGATAGGTTATCCCGAGCTCCCGGAAATAAGCGTACACCCGGTCCGGGTCCGCCGAATTTACGGAGTGGAGAACGCAAAGTACGGTGCAGAAAACCCGGCGCTCCCTGAGTAGATTGAAGGCATCGACTACCCGGGAGTGCGTGGGTTCTCCAGCAGCATTTTTCCTGAAGCAATCGTGGAACTCTGGAGGCCCGTCAAGACTCAAGCCAACTGTAAACCCCTCGTCGGCAAGGAAATCGGCCCATGCGGCATCGATCAGGACACCGTTGGTCTGCAACCCGTTGGAGACGGTGCGGCCGGCCGGCACATACTTGCGTTGCAGTCGGACAACGCTACGGAAAAAATCGCAGCCTGCGAGCATCGGCTCTCCGCCGTGCCATTCGAAATGCGTTACAGGACCGGCAGATGCCTCGAACCGCCCTTCAATATAGCGTTCCAGAAGCGGCCCGGCCATCTGCATCGGGCCGGCGGGAAACAGACGCGTTTTGTCGCAATAGTAGCAGTACTCGCAACGCAGGTTGCATCGGGGACCCGCAGGCTTGGCCATGACCAGGCACTCATGAAGCTGCTCCACCGCCCGGCTTAGTCCGACAGGTTTTTTTGAAAGAACGTTAGCAGCCGCACGAAGGAGTCCCGTACCGCCTTGATGTTGTATGAATGGCCGTTGTCATTGAAAAAAGAGTGGTTCGCCCCATCATAGACAAAACGCTCATACGATTTCCCCGCTGCCTTCATGGCCTCCTCGAATACGGGAATACCGGTGTTGATCCGCTTGTCGTTGCCGCCGTAGAACCCGATCACCGGGCAGCGAATGGCGGGTATTTTATCCGCAGGAGGCGTGCTGCCGTAAAATACTGCCGCTCCGGAAATTTCCGGTTCTTCACAGGCAAGCAAAGCCGAAAGCCCCCCACCCATGCAGAAGCCCACGCAGGCTACCTTCTGCTCGCGGGTCTCCTGCCGAACGGTCCGGAGATGCCGCACGGCGGCTTTGAGCAGGGGCAAATATCCGGCCAGCCGGTCGGGACCGCCGCCGAAAAGTTTTCCGGATGTTTCGGAAATTTCAGTTCTGTCGGGTTCAGGAAGTATAGCAATCGCCTCGTCCCGAATTGTCGGGTTTCCCCATGCGCCGGGAGGAAGCTGCCGCATAAACTTCACCATTTTTTCAATCCGTCCGGGGGTAAGAGCCGCAGGCCGAGATCCGCCTTCCACAAAAAGGTCCGGGGCCAGCGCGGCATACCCTGCTGCGGCGAAACGCCGGGTGACGTCTTCGATATGGTCGTTGACGCCGAATAATTCCTGTATCACGATAATTGCAGGAACCGGTTCGGCGGCCTTTTCCGGTATGGCAAAATATCCCTTCCCGCCCTCGTAGTCAATCCAACCTCCTTTAATTGCCATCTTTGCTCCCCCTCAGGTTTACCCATCAGTTCACAAGTTAATTTCAGCATTCGCTGCTCGCCCGCAGGCCTGTCGAAGGCGAGTATTAAAAATATCGGAAGACCATGGTTCGACCGGCTTACCATGAACGGTTTCAGGCGTTATACCTTACCAACCGTGTAGTAATTACAGAACCGCTTGTTTACCGTAACCAATTTTATAACCGGGCAAGTTTCTTCTGCTCAATGAAACCTCCGGCGTTTTTAAGCAGCCCGTTGAGCGCCCTTGCAAGCCGTTTTTCGGCTGCACGATCCGGGATTCGGTCGCTGAAAAGCTTTGTCCTGAGGTGCTCCGCTTTCCGGTACCGGCTTTCCACCCAGGACAGGGAAACGCCATAGTCATGCAGCGAGAATTTCAACCTCGATTTTTCGTCGTGGGTTGCTTTTTGCATCCGGCGCTCGCGTCGCGCCATTCCTCGAATTATCCGGGATTTTGCCGAGAGATCAAAGGAACGCATCCAGATGATAAATTCATCATCGGTCAAACTTCGATGGATGTAAAATGATTCCCCGGCCTCATCCCACATTCCTGCAGGCAGCACCTCCTGCCCGGCCTGGAGCCTTTCGGCCAGGTTCCCCCGTTGAGAGTTTTCCCCGACCCTTTCCTGCCTGCCGCCGAGAACGTCACAGGGTCCCTGAATTCTCGGCGCGATCCCCGTGCTGCTGTAAAGCCATTTCGATTTTTCCGGCTCTTCAAGGGTCTCCTCAGTAATGTCAACCAGCCGTTTTATATCTTTTCCAAGGGTATATTGCGGTATCGATTCGACAAGGTCTTCAAAGGCTATTCGCGACATGTCAACTCCCGCATCGGCAGTCATGGTGACGTTCTGCATAGCGAACCCCTGCCGGTTGCGATGCAGAATTTCTTCGGCGGGATCCTCATTATTCTGCCCGGAAAGAGGTTCGCGTTTGCCGTTTCCCATTTCATGCAATTTTCTTTCCAGCTCCCGCATCGCCTTTTCCATCAATTCGTTATTTATAGTAATCATCGTTGCCAGGCGTTTTTTGGTTTTTTCGCCGACCAGCTTTTTATAGTCGTTCCGCCACTCTTTCAATTTTCCGGCTATGCCATTCCCGACAGCGGAATCATCTCCCCGTTCGACGGCATCATCATCGCTATCCTTCATCATTCCGCCTGAAAATTCTCATGATATAAGGTATGGGCCATCTCCTGCACGTCCCCGGTCGGAGCCGTGCGATTATTGTCCAGGGACCACCATAACCCTTCCGAACAATTGCCGTTTATCAGGCAGTAATTGAGATACTTCAATTTTAATCCCTCCACACGGCAATCCGCAAGGCAGAGGCAAAAGTCGGTACCGGAAAAAATATCATTTTTGCATATTTAAAAGTGCAGGCTCGGAAAACGCTGCGATTCCCGCTGCTTCAGCCGAGAAGATTTCTCGGGAATCCATGCCTCTTCGCAATATTGTTTTCTGCCAAAGGCCGGGACAATAATCCTATAATAGTATGCGGCATAAGGATACCGGCAAAACCGGGAAAGGTCAAGATGCGGATCATAATGCACATTTTCAAGGAGTTACGCTAAAATTATCCGGGCGGTCGCTTATGGGGTATTTCACGCGGAAAAAAGTGGTCTGGAGCGATCGTGTTCGGCGCGATGATGCAGGCGGTAGACGCGGCGAATACCCGTGGCAGGTAAGTACCGTGAATTCCGGCGGAAGCAGGGACAGATCGGGAATTCAGAATGTGAGCGTTGCGGGGCAAAAGGAAAGGCTTCAGGGAAAGATTTCAAAACTATTCTTTTTCTTAGCCTTTTCCCTGTGTTTTCTACCTAATGGAGGCGTTGCGGAGGAACGAGAGCGCCTGCGGAGCGCAAGCGAGGCAGGCATAGCCTCGTTCTTCCGCTGGAATGGGTGTGTCGGAGACGCAGCTTTGCGCGGCTCCGACCAGATAGGGGTAGGGAGAGATGAT
>PLTF01000086.1 GCA_003164335.1 Fibrobacterota bacterium | reverse complement strand
AGCGAGGTTCCCCCACCAAAGGCCTTTAGATCGGTTCCCCCACCTGAGCAGTACCTTATTGCAATTGTATCCTGATTCCCATAATTTCACTCGCCATTACCACCGCCGCAAGCTCTGTTGTCAACCGTGAAGGGGCAATATTGATCGGAACGACGCCGACCATACGGAGAAACCCACCTTCGCCCGACTCCAATCCTCCCGGAGGCCCCACGATGCAGACGGAGCTCCCCGGCGCATCGCCCTTGATCATGTCAATAAACGATGAAAACGGTTTCCCGATGGGGTCGGCCATATAGGTGCGCTTCGCGAGCACGGTCGATAAATCAGCAAAGGCGAGGGGCGAATCGAGTTGCGGCAGGAATGGGTAGCCCGATTGCTTCATGCCGGCAATCATTTTGCCCCGCAGCCGTTCTGCAAATTTTTCCTCCCACCGGTCCCACCAGGGGCGCTGGCAATGCTTGCTGACGAGCGGGGTGATGCGTTCAACCCCGAGGGCGGCGAGGTCGGTTAGCAGGTTTTCAAACGCTACCCGTTCCGGCAGTCCGACGACGAGGTGCAGCGGACACTGGTGTCTCCTGAGCTTGGCGTATCGCAGGACGGTTGCCGTAACATGTTTGCGGTCGATGGAATCCACCCGGCATTCGTACAGCGTTCCGGCGCCGTTGGTTACCCGGATCGGATCTCCCGGCGCATGGCGCAGCACGGCCGCGGCATGGCGCGACTCCTCTTCATCGAGTTCAATGGCGGCGGCCTCAATCCGGGAAGCGAAAAAAAGAAATTGGTGACTTGGGTGCATGGCTATCCTATCGGGTTAGTCTGTCAGTGACTAATCAGTTCAAAAGTAAATTACAGCAAACGCCGTTCGCCCTGAGCCTGTCGAAGGGCGAGTACCGAAGGTTCGGATGTTCATGGTTCGACAAGCTCACCATGAACGGTTTTAGATTGTATTACGTATGAACTGCTTAGTAATGAGCGCTGATGATCACAGTATTTATTGGGACGCAACACGCCGTGTCTTTACTGCGGGAACAGCAGCCCGATATCTTTTCCGTCCTTTCCGCGCATGCGGAGTACCATGGAAGGCTTGGAAAAGAGCTGTTCCGGCGAATCGCCTTCCATTCCATATTGCGGGTCGGCGCCGAAATTGGTCCGGTCCGCCATTGATATCCCCTTGAACGGCAGCCGATTCAGGTAAAAATCATTGAATATGACCCTGCTTTTCCGTGCCGCATTCCCGACCCAGATGCCGAATTGCTTGTTGCCGAGAAACATATTGTTCTGTACGACTATCTCGGTGTTACCCAGAAGCATGATCCCGCTGTTGCCGTTTTCGCCGATCACATTGTTTTCAATCGCGGCCCGAAGGGTTCGCGCTCCTTCGCAGTAAATCCCGGTCCATCGGTTTCGGTAGATGACATTATCAATAATATGCGGCAGCACCAGGAGGCAGTGAATGCCGCTGCCCCGGCTGTCGCGGATAAGGTTGTGTTCGATGGTCATCGTGACGCCCTCACAGAGAATTCCCTTATCGCCATTTTCAATAGTAAAGTTTTTGATAACCGAGCCATTGGCTCCTATGACGACCGGTTTTGCGCTCTTTCCGTGGATAATCGTGGTAACGGGCGATTCGCCGAGCAGGACAACGCCGTCTTTCAGTGCCACCTGTTCGTGGTAGACTCCCGCGCGCACAAATACCGTATCGCCTGCATCGGCCCGGTCGAGGCCCGCACGTATGGTTGGCGCAGCATCGGGCACAATGATTTTTGTTCCGGCATAGAGGGGGACGAGCATGGCAACCGAGAAAAGAAACATCATTTTTTTCATGGAAACCTCCGCTACCGATTAATAGCTTTTTTAACGGGAATATGGTTTTCCGATCCCTGTCATTAACAATCTATATCATTCGCCGAAAATCCGGCAATCCGGGAGAGCGGGCGGAGCGGACGAACCGGCCAGCTCTCCGGTTGCGGAAAAAAGTCTTGACTTCATTCGTTCAAATAGCTATTTTAGAAGCATGAGGTCGAAAATGCTTGCAAATACGCTTGTTTCCATTGTTACCGTAGCGGTTATTAACCTGCTGGGGGTTCTGGTTATTATTCCGGAACCAAGGGAGACGGCTTTTTGATCTAAAGCAATTCGACAAAAAAAAGCCCGCTCCCGAAAGGAAGCGGGCTTTTTTTTTGGTCTATTTCCGGTGAACGCTTGATCCAATTTGCAAAAAGGTGGTATTTTAAATAGATTTCGCCGCGCAGATGCGCACGGAGGGTACCTTGAAGAAAACAGGCGCGCAGATCCTGGTTGATGCTTTGCAAAAAGAAGGCGTGGAGGTCGTGTTCGGTTACCCGGGCGGCCAGGTCATCCCCATATTCGATGCATTGTACGACGTCAAAGTCCCGGAGGTCATCCTCGTGCGGCACGAACAGGCCGCCGCCCATGCGGCTGACGGCTATGCGCGCGCTACCGGGAGAGTCGGGGTATGCCTTGCGACGTCGGGCCCGGGTGCGACCAACCTCGTTACCGGCATTGCGACCGCTTATATGGATTCGATCCCCATGGTTGCGCTTACCGGCCAGGTTCCAACGCCGGTGCTCGGCAGCGATGCATTCCAGGAGGCCGATATTGCGGGCATCACCCGATCGATCACCAAGCACAATTTCCTCGTGAAATCGGTCGAGGAGTTCCCGCAGGTGCTCAAGCAGGCGTTCTACATCGCCCGGACCGGCCGTCCCGGCCCGGTGCTCGTCGATATCCCTGCCGACGTGTCGCGGGCAATGCTCGACAATTACGAATATCCGGAAACGGTTTCTATTCGCTCGTACAAGCCGAAGCTTGCCGGCCATATCCTGCAGATCAAAAAGGCGGCCGAGGCAATCGCAGCCGCGAAAAAACCGGTGATCTATGCGGGAGGCGGCGTCATCATTTCCGGCGCCTGCCGGGAGCTTCGCGCCCTTGCCGAAAAAATCAACGCCCCGGTAACGCTGACGCTCATGGGGCTCGGCGGATTTCCGGGCGGCCACCCGCTTTTCATCGGCATGCCCGGCATGCATGGATCGCGCGCCGCTAACGCCGCACTCCAGGAGACCGACCTCATAATCTCCATCGGCGCCAGGTTTGACGACCGGGTAACCGGCAATGTGGATCATTTCGCCCAGAATGCGAAGATCATCCACATAGATATCGATCCGTCGGCGATATCCAAGATCATCAAGGTCGATATCCCGGTCGTCGGCGATGCGAAACTCGTCCTTGAGGAGCTCATTAAATTCGTGGTTCCCCGTAATCGTGACGAGTGGAACAAACGGATCGATTCCCTGGTCGATGGCGGCATCTTTACCTATAAGCCTTCGGAATCCGACACCGATATCAAGCCGCAATCGGTAATCGAAACGCTCTATACATTAACCGGCGGGAAGGCGATCGTGGCAACCGAGGTGGGGCAGCACCAGATGTGGACCGCCCAATACTATAAGTTCGATGAGCCCCGGACACTCCTGAGTTCGGGCGGCCTGGGCACCATGGGCTTCGGACTGCCCGCGGCAATGGGTGCAGCGATGTCCCATCCCGGCAAAACGGTGGTGGTGATTGCCGGCGACGGCTCCATCCAGATGAACATCCAGGAGCTTGCAACGATATCGCTCAACCGCATCCCGGTGAAGATCGCTATCCTCAACAACGGATGGCTGGGCATGGTGCGCCAGTGGCAGGACCTGTTCTTTGACAAACGCCGGAGCGCAACCTGCCTCAGGAGAAAGCCGGACGTGTGCGGTCAGTGCGGCGGGGTCAACGGTTGCAAGCGCGCCTACGTGCCCGATTTTATCGCCCTTGCGGAAAGCTATGGAATACCCGCATTCCGCGCGGAGAAGGTCGGGGAGGTGGAGCAGGTGCTCCGGCAGGGGCTTGCCGTTGACGGACCGGCGCTCATGGAATTCATGGTGATCGAAGATGAAAACGTTTATCCGATGGTTCCGGCGGGCAAGCCGCTTAGCGCCATCATGCTGGAGGGTTGATGAGTACGCACATCATTTCCCTGCTCGTTGAAAACAGGCACGGGGCATTATCCCGCGTCGCAAATCTTTTTTCAAGCAGGGGCTACAATATAACGAGCCTGACCGTTGCCGAAACCGAAGATCTCACCGTGTCCCGCATGACCATTGTGGTGACCGGCGATGAAGCGATTCTCGAACAGATTGCGAAGCAACTCAACAAGCTGCTCGATGTTATCAAGGTGATCGACTTCATCGACCGCCCGATCATCGACCGCGAGCTGCTGCTGATCCGGATCGACGCCTCGAAGGGAAACCGGCATGAAATTCTCGACCTGTGCGGGATTTTCAATGCACGGATTGTCAATGTTACGCAGAAATCGGTGACTGTGGAGCTTGCGGGACGGTCGGCGGGCATCGACGATTTCGTGGGAATGGTCCGGTCCTTCGGCATCAGGGAGATCGTGCGCTCCGGCGCCATCGCGATCGGCAAGGCAAAGGATTAAAAAAAAATAAATACGTGACGGCATCATCCACCTAACCATAAAGGAGTCGGTATGGCACTGATTGATTTCGGAGGCGTCAAGGAAGAAATTACCACGCGTAAGGAGTTTTCCCTTGCAAAGGCACGCAAGGTGCTCAAAAACGAGACGGTTGCCGTTATCGGCTACGGCGTGCAGGGACCGGCGCAGGCGCTGAACATGAAGGACAACGGCATCAATGTCATTATCGGCCAGGCAAAGGAGTATGCCAGGGACTGGAATCGCGCGGTAAAGGACGGCTGGGTTCCGGGAAAAACCCTGTTCCCGATCGCCGAGGCGGTAAAGCGCGGCACCATCATCCAGATGCTCGTATCCGACGCCGCCCAGCGGCTCATCTGGCCCACGGTGAAGGAAAACCTGAAGAAGGGCGATGCGCTCTATTTTTCGCACGGTTTTTCCATTGTTTACAAGAAGCAGACCGGCGTCATCCCGCCCAAGGACGTCGATGTCATTATCGTTGCGCCGAAAGGTTCGGGAACGAATGTCCGCCGCAACTTTCTCTCCGGTTCCGGCATCAATTCCAGCTTCGGCGTTTTCCAGGATGCGACGGGCAGGGCGGAGGAGCGGTGCAAGGCGGTCGGCATTGCCATCGGTTCCGGGTACCTGTTCCCGACCACCTTCGAGCGCGAAGTGTACAGCGACCTGACCGGTGAACGCGGCGTCCTCATGGGCGCACTCGCCGGTGTCATGCAGGCGCAGTACGATGTGCTCCGTAAATACGGCCACAGTCCGTCCGAGGCGTTCAATGAGACCGTCGAGGAGCTTACCCAGAGTCTCATCCGGCTCGTCGATGAAAACGGCATGGACTGGATGTATTCGAACTGCTCGGTGACCGCGCAGCACGGCGCGCTCAAGTGGCGTCCGATCTTCAGGCAGGCCAACCTGCCGGTTTTCGAGAAACTTTATAAATCGGTCAAGACCGGCAAGGAGACCGAAGAGGTAATCAAGGATTGCGGCGGCAAGGATTACCAGAAATTCCTGGCAGCCAAACTTGCGGAAATTCATGAGTCGGAAATGTGGCGGGCCGGTGCCGCCGTCCGCGCGCTTCGCCCGCAGGAAAAGGCGAAGGAAATTGTCAAAGGCGTCAAGGGTACCGGCGGCCGGGGAGAGAACTGACCGGTCCGGATTGGCGTAACCATGCACCCCTCTCCCCCGCCTGCGGGGGAGAGGGGCATCGGCACCATTAAAGGATAAGGAATCATGAACCAGGAAAAGCTCATCATCTTCGATACCACCCTCCGCGACGGCGAGCAGTCGCTCTCGTCGAGCCTCTCGGTGCAGCAGAAGGTCCGGATTGCGCGACAGCTCGAACGGCTCAAGGTCGATGTCATCGAGGCGGGATTCCCGATCTCCTCTCCCGGCGATTTCGAATCGGTTTCGACCATTGCCCGCGAGATTCAAAGGCCGGTGATCTGCGGCCTGGCGCGACTTGTCGAAAAGGATATCATCGCCTGCGGCAAGGCGGTAAAACCGGCGAAGCGGCCGAGGATCCACCTGTTCGTGGGGACTTCCGCCATCCATATGGAAAAGAAGCTCAAGAAGTCGGAAGACGATATCCTTTCCATGGTAAAGCAAAGCATCCGCCTTGCCCGCCGCTATGTCGACGATGTCGAATTTTCGCCCGAGGATGCGGGAAGAACGGGCCTCGATTTCCTCTGCCGGGTGGTTGAGCATGCCATCCGCTGCGGGGCGAAGACCATTAACATCCCGGATACGGTCGGCTATACGACGCCCGAGCAGTTCGGCGCGATCTTCGACGACCTGTTTGCCAGGGTTCCCAATATCGGCGAGGCGGTCATTTCGGTCCATTGCCATAACGATCTCGGCATGGCAACCGCCAACTCGATCACCGCGGTTTCGCATGGCGCGCGGCAGATCGAATGTGCGGTAAACGGCCTCGGCGAGCGCGCCGGTAATACCGCACTCGAAGAGGTCGTCATGGGGATCAAGGTGCGGCACGATCTCTTCCGCCACCTCAGGATGGCTATTGATACAAGGGAGATCATGCATACGAGCAGGCTGGTGCGCGAAATCTGCAACATGCCGGTGCAGGCGAACAAGGCAATCGTCGGCGCCAATGCCTTCGCGCACTCGTCCGGAATCCACCAGGACGGGGTGCTCAAGGCGAGGCAGACCTATGAAATCATGACTCCGGAGTCGGTGGGTCTCCGCGAAAACCGGATGAACCTTACCAGCCGCTCGGGAAGCCATATGGTAAAGTCGCGGCTTGCGGCGCTCGGGTACAACGGGCCCGAGGTCGACATCGCGGAATTTTACGGGCGGTTTATCGCCCTTGCGGATAAGAAGGGCTCGGTGTACGACGATGACCTCGTCGCGCTCATGGAGGCAAAGAATGCGGGGGATCTCGCCGACCGGTTTACGCTTGAGTATCTCAATGTATCGAGCGGGCTCGGCACCGTGGCGACCGCGACTGCGCGCATGGCGCATGACGGAAAGACCGAACAGGAGGCGGCGACCGGCGACGGTGCGGTGGACGCCGCAACCAAGGCAATCGACCGAATTGCGGGCTTCAAGATCACCATCGAGCACTATCACCTCGAATCGGTGACCGAGGGGCGCGAGGCGCAGGGCAAGGTAACCATGGTCGGCCGTGCCGCCGAAGGGGTCTTCGTGGGAACCGGCACGAGCACGGACATCGTCGAAGCGTCGGCGCTCGCCTATATGGACATTGTAAACAAGATCGCGCGGATGAAGAAGTTCCGGCGGAAGTTGCCGCAGCAGAAGAGCTCGATGGCCGATGAACTCTGAAATAAGCGAACAATGCAGATACCCGTTTAACAATTAACAAAGGACGAAGTTGATGAAATCGTACAGCATAGCCCTGATGCCGGGAGACGGCACCGGGCCGGAAGTACTGAGGGAAGGTGTCAAGGTTCTTGACGCAGCGGGGGCGGCTTACGGGCTGACCTTCAATTATACCGACTATGACTTCGGCGGCGAGCGCTACAAGCGGACCGGCGAAACGCTGCCGGACAGCGCGGTGGCCGAGCTCGCGAAGCACCAGGCCATATTCCTGGGCGCCATCGGCCATCCCGATGTCAAACCCGGAATCCTGGAACTCGGCATCCTGCTCAAGCTCCGGTTCGCACTCGACCAGTACATCAATCTTCGTCCCGTCAAGCTTTATCCGAATGTCGAAACGCCGCTCAAAGACAAGGGTCCCGAGCATATCGATTTCGTCGTGATCCGTGAAAACACCGGCGACATCTATACCGGTATGGGTGGGGCGACCATGGTCGGAACGCAGAACGAGATCGCCACCCAGGTCATGCTCTATTCGCGTCCCATCGTGGAACGCTGCATACGGTACGCATACGACTATACGCGCAAGCGTAACAATCCGAAAAAGACGCTGACGCTGGTTCACAAGTGCAACGTCCTGACCTATGTGGGGGACCTGTGGGTCCGCACGCACAAGGAGATCGGCGATGCCGAGTATAAGGATATCAAGCAGGATTACAACCATGTCGATGCCTGCACCATGTGGATGGTCAAGAGCCCGGAATTCTACGACGTGATCGTGACGGCAAACCTCTTCGGCGACATCATTACCGACCTCGGCGCCATGATCCAGGGCGGCATGGGCATTGCGGCGGGCGGCAACATCAACCCGGAGGGTGTGTCCATGTTCGAACCCATCGGCGGCAGTGCGCCCAAGTACACGGGCCTCAATGTGATCAACCCGCTGGCCGCGATCTGTGCGGGCGGCATGATGCTCGAAACCCTCGGCGAAACCGCTGCGGCGAATGCGATTGACAAGGCGGTCCACGATGCGCTTGCTTCGGGGAAAATCAAGAGCCTGTCGGCGGGGAAGATGGGGATGGGAACGACGCAGGTAGGCGATTTGATTGCGTCTATGGTAAAATAGGCGGGAATCCGCAAAAGGCCTTTTCGTCCTTCGACAGGCTCAGGACGAACGGGATAGGAACCAACGTGGAAAAGATCCGTTCGTGGTGAGCTTGTCGAACCATGAACGGATTCTTCGACGGTCCCCGGAGGGAATGGGAAAATCATGCAACACGACCAGCCCAGGGTAACACTCTACGATACCACGCTTCGCGACGGCAATCAGGGGCTCGGTGTCCACCTTTCGCTTTCCGACAAGCTGCGGATCACGCAGAAACTTGACGAGCTCGGTGTCCATTACATCGAAGGCGGATGGCCCAACCCGACCAACGAGATCGACCTGGGGTACTACCGTGAGGTGAAAAAGGTAAAGCTCAATGCCAGGATCGCGGCCTTCGGCAGCACGCGGCGGCCCGGAGTACGGGTGGAGGACGATGAATTTGTAAATGCACTCGTCGCGAGCGGGGCACCGGTCATCACCATGTTCGGCAAGACCTGGGACCTGCATGTCGAGAAGGTGCTGCGGACGACGCTCGACGAAAATATCGCCATGATCGGCGAAACGATCGCTTTCTGCAGGCAGCATGCCGGCGAGGTGATTTATGACGCCGAGCACTTCTTCGACGGGTACCGGGCCAACCCCGTCTACGCGATGGAAACCCTGCGCACTGCGCAGCAGGCGGGAGCCGCCCTGATTGTCCTGTGCGATACGAACGGAGGGCTTCTGCCCGACGAGTTCCTCACCATCTGGCGCGAGGTGCTGCCGAAGGTCGATTGCCGCCTCGGTATCCATGTTCACAACGATTCCGGGTGCGCCGATGCGATATCCTGCCTCGCGGTCATTGAGGGCGCTGCCCAGGTACAGGGGACCATCAATGGGCTGGGCGAGCGGTGCGGTAACGCCAACCTCTGCACCATCATCCCGAATCTGCAGCTGAAGCGGGGCGTTCCGCTCATATCCCCGGAGCAGCTGTCGCTCCTGAGGCCGGTCTCCCTCTTTGTCGCCGAGGTGGCAAACCTTATCCCGGCAGTGGGCCAGCCCTATGTGGGCGAGGCCGCCTTTTCGCATAAGGCGGGCGCGCATGCCGACGCGGTGCGCAAGGTTCGGCAATCGTTCGAGCATATCGCGCCGGAGCAGGTCGGTCACGCGCGGCAATTTGTGGTGTCGCACCAGGCCGGATCAAGCACCATGCTTGAAAAGCTCTCCAGCATATGGCCGAACCTCGATAAAAAGGACCCCCGCGTGA
Source organism: Fibrobacterota bacterium (assembly GCA_003164335.1). Classification (GTDB taxonomy): domain Bacteria; phylum Fibrobacterota; class Chitinivibrionia; order Chitinivibrionales; family Chitinispirillaceae; genus BOG-1184. Next base: position 9,284 of record PLTF01000086.1, on the reverse strand, counting down.
AGAAACTCCTGTATCACATCAAGGTGCTCGAAACGAGCGGATACCAGTTCGAGGCGGCGGAGGGGTCCTTTGAGCTCATCGCACGGGAGATGCTCGGCCAATTCACCGAGCCGTTTTCAGTGCTTGCCTTCCGCGTCATCGAGGAGAAGCGGGAGAACGGTGAGGCGTACTCCGAAGCGACGATCAAAGTGCGGCAGAACGATCATGTGGAGCATACGGCGGCAGAGGGCGACGGTCCGGTCAATGCGCTCGATCATGCCTTGCGAAAAGCGCTGGTGAGGCTCTTTCCCGCGCTTGCCGAAGTGAAACTGGAGGATTTCAAGGTGCGGGTACTCGACGGTCGCGACGGCACGGGTGCCAAGGTGCGCGTGCTTATCGAATCGTCGGACGGAAACGCCCGCTGGGGAACCGTGGGAGTTTCGACGAACATTATCGAGGCTTCATGGCTCGCGCTTATCGATGCCCTGAAATTCAAGCTGATGCGGGAATCGCTGAAGATAGCGGCAGACCGATAGGGGGAAGGCGCTATTACCCTTATTTTGCTGAAAATGATCCTTATTGATAAGCGATAATCTATTATTTCGACAGGAGATTGGAACGGTATGGCTCCACAATTGAAGTGGCAGGATCTGGGCTTCCAATATATGCAGACCGACAGTTTCATGCGGGCGGACTTTACGAAGGATGGCGGCTGGTCCGGACTTTCGGCATGTACCGACCCGAACATGTCCATTCATGTCGCCGCCGCGGCGCTGCATTACGGGCAGGCATGCTTCGAGGGACTCAAGGCGTTTACCCGGAAAGACGGCTCCATCGCCCTCTTCCGGCCTGAGGAGAATGCCCGGCGAATGGCGCAGAGCGCAAAGCGGATTGTCATGGAACCGGTTCCGGAGGAGCTCTTCATAGAAGCCTGCAAAAAGGTACTTGCCGGCAACCGTGACTGGATGCCGCCCTACGGCACCGGCGCATCCATGTACCTGCGGCCGCTTCTCATCGGTTCGAGCCCGCGCGTGGGAATCTCCCCGTCCGACGACTATGTTTTCCTGGTTCTCGCCATGCCGGTAGGCCCCTACTATAAGGACGGGTTTTTGCCTGTAGCCGCCATGGTGCAGGACAAGTACGATCGCGCCGCGCCCCGCGGCCTGGGAAAGATCAAGGCGGCCGCCAACTATGCGGCCGGACTCCTGGGAGACCTCGAAGCAAAGAAGCTCGGGTTCACCATATCGCTGTATCTGGATGCCGGCACGCGCATGCACATCGAAGAGTTCGGCACCTCGAATTTCATAGCGATTACAAAGGATAATAAATACGTGACCCCGGAATCGGACTCCATCCTTACCTCGGTGACCAACAAGAGCCTCCAGCAGCTTGCTGCGGATTTCGGGCTCGTTGTCGAGCGGCGCGCGATAAGCCTTTCCGAGCTTGCCGATTTCGCCGAGGTCGGCGCATGCGGCACCGCAGCGGTTATCACCCCGGTTCGCTCCATTACCTATAATGGCCGGGTCTATGCCTTTGGTCGTGAAGACGAAGCCGGGCCGGTTCTGACGAAACTTTACAAGAAGCTTCTCGCCGTGCAATATGGCGAGGAGGAAGACCGGCATGGGTGGATGATGAAGGTTTAAAAAGCTTAGCGAGAGACTTATAAATATATTCCGATACTGCTCAGGTGGGGGAACCAAGCCTGAATCTAATGCCTTTGGTGGGGGAACCATAAAAATGGTTCCCCCTGGCCAAAGCCTCCGCGCCCGCAAAGCCGGGCTGCGGGGTCTTTGGCNNGGCACACCCCCTCCTGCGGAAGAACGAGGCGATGCCTGCCTCGCTAAAGCTCAGCAGGCGCTCTCGTTCCTCCGCAACGCCTCCATTAGGTAGAAAAAACACTGAAAAAGCCCGAAAAGCAGATCTGGCAAATCGATACCGGATGTGGGTATGGAATTTTGATGTTTTTCGCAGAGGCTTGTGGGTCCCCCCCGCAGAGGCATCTTATGAAGCACTCCGACCACGTGGGGGTGACCCGGCTCGGCCATCCAAAAGAATTTGAATTAGCTTTTGGATTCCAGCCCGGCCATCAAAAAGAATTTGAAATTTAAAAAGACTACCTGAGTAATAATTCCTTATATAGAAAATTCTCCCCGCAACTTGCTGCGGAGAGCTTCTATGGTCGGTCGCTGCACCTATTGACCTGTAAACGGGCTTGACTCGCTCTGCGGCCCATCGTAAATTCATTCTTCGCCTGTTGTGGCGCAAGTGAGCGGCATCAGTATTTCTTTCATTTTCTTCGGTGGGTCGAAAAGCCTCATCCAGTTGGAAATTCAGGCCTCTGCAACCGAAAGGAGCATTCAATGTTTCAGGTTCGCCGCGTCCTCGCGGGTATGATCTTGCTGGCAGGTATTGTCATCCCTTCAGCGGCCCAGCAGAAGAATGACGTCGTTTATCAGAAGGATGGCGAAATTATTCAGGGGACCATTATTTCCGATAATCCCGGTTCAAGCCTGAGAATCAGGGTGAACGGCAATAGCGTCTGGGTAATTTACTATAGTAATATAGACAAAATTGATCGGGCCGTAGCTGCCGGTCAAGCGGTGGCTCCCGATACCCTGAGGCAGCGTGCCGCCGCTGTTGTTGAAACTCCCGCGGTGGTTCCGAGACGGGGAAACGGCACCTCCGTGGGAAATAACAGCGCCGGAAACGCAACACCCCGTCCTGCTGCCCCGGCACCTGCGGCGCGTGCCGCGCAGCCGTATGTTTCGCGGTCTTCCGGTCCCTCGCCGTCGGGAGTAAGCATAGGCTTCGATATCGGGCCGGGGTTTTACCGGGAGTTTGGCTCCTACGACGGTAACTCCGGCACAAATAATCCTCAAACCGGACTGCTCGTCGGTGGGTTTATCGACGTGCAGACAAACCCCTATTTCTCATTGCAATCCGGAATAGAATATTCGATGCGCGGTGGGTCGACATCTGGGTACACTTCATCGGGGTCCTATGTGAGCGAGATCGACAAATTTCAATACCTTTCCCTTATTATCGATGCCAAATTCAAGACTCCGATAGCCCCCTCAATGTCTGTTTACGGTCTTGCCGGACTGAACTTGGGATTTTTATTGAGCGGGTCTTCTGCGTATGACACTTCGGGAATCAATTTTACCCAGGATGACAAGAGTATCATGACCTCGATTGATTTCGGGTTTGACCTCGGCGCCGGGATGGAGTTTCCGACAGGTGGCGTGACCCCCTTCCTTGAAGCTGTGTATTATCTCGGGGTTACCAATATTGTATCGCAAACAGATTTGTCGGGTTACTTTCTAAGCAATCGGGGGTTAGAACTCAGAGCCGGTTTGAAGTTCCCGTTGTAAATAGCAAAATCGAGTATTTTCCGGACCCGGGGTCGGAATGTACCCGCCCCGAGTCGTCCGCGGTTCGGTCCGTTCTCGCTGCGCACCATTATCTGGGCCGCTATTGCTGCTATAAAGCTGTCCATTATTTCCGTCATGCCCTGGCTGACCGGCATCCATCGGGCGGCTGAATGGGAATGATGCCAAGGGAAAACAGGTAAAAAGTTCTGCTATAAAAAAAGGGGCTCGCCGCGGCGAACCCCTTTTTTTATAAGTAAGAAAGCAACTTCCCCAACACTCTTATATGAGCTCAGGGCAGGTGCCGGGCACTTCAATTCACTGTCGATACCTTCCTCTCAACCGCTACGACCGCTCCGGCCACATTTTTAATTTTTGCCGACAGGAGATAGGTGCCCGAAGGCAGGGCGCCGTGCGCCGTCCCGATCGCAAAGGACTGCTGGCCGCCCCGCAGGGCACTGCCGGTGCGGTGTCCTGTCCAGACCGTCCGTCCCTGGATGTCGCTGAGGGTGAGGTTGGCTTCCATTGCGTTCATCGCGGGTGAAAGCGAAAAATACAGCGTCGAATTGCGGATCCTCAGGTTGTTCAGCTGGGACGCTGCGCTGTTCCTGGCCAGCTGGATGTCGCGCACCGCGGTAGAATTGGTGATTTTGACTGTCGTATAGGAATGTGCAGGCAGGGTGACCTGGTACATCTCGGTGCCGACCTTGATCGTGAGCGCAGTAGCGGCAGCGGAGGAATCTTCGGCCACATAGATGATACTCCCGTCAGGATTGATAAACGAAGAGCTTAGCGCAGGCGCAGTACCATGGTTGGTAGACTTTACAAAAAATGCGCCCGGCTGCAGGAAATGGGAGTAATGCTTGCAGGCGTAGAATTCCGGCGCGTAGACCACCGGCGATGGGGTCTTGGTCGTATCGATGGTAATCATTTCGGGCTGGCCCCCCAGAGAGTTGGTCCAGCCGCCATTATTGCCTCCTATATGAGTGACGGTTTGCCATACTGTGTAAACCGAGGCGCTCTCGGCCATAAACGCCTGAATGTTCGAGAATAAGCTGGTTCCTACGGACCAGGTCTCACCGCTTGGAGTCCACATCGATTCGGTTTCCATGAACGGGATCTTGGAATCGTAGGAGATATACGTAGGGCCATTGGTGGTGGATTCATAGGAATGGCTGGTCCAGTTTACGAAATTCTTGACAACCGTATCCTGCAGGAGCTGCTGGACATAATCGGCGCAGCAATATACCCCTAACAGGATTCTGGCGTTGAGGCTGTCCGCCCTGAACCGCGGGACAAGATACTTACTGTAAAAGGAATCTTCCTGACCCTCCGTCCAAGCGCATTGCGGATAGCCGTGGGAAGTCTGGTCCTGCTCATTCTGGCAGGTAATCGTTTCGACATTGATTCCGGCAGCCGCATAACCTTTAATCCATTTATCAAGATACAAGGCATAGGCACGACAATTTGCCGGATTGCTGACAAAATTGCCGGTCCCTCCTGTAGCACCTCCAATATTATTGTTCGACTTCATCCATGCCGGCGGGCTCCAGGGAGAAGCAAAGAACCGCATGGCCGGCTGGCCTTCCGCCGCCCGGATAGCCTGGGCGTACTTAATGAACGGGATTTTTCTGAGTGAGTCGCGCGCCAGACTGAACTTTGACATGGACGTGTCGTTGGAGTTGTCGTCGGGGGTGTATGGTGTAACAGCAAAGTCGTAATCGCAGACACCGACCGGTATGCGGCCCCAATTAAGGTTACAGCCTGCCGTATCAAACAGCGCACGCATGACGCTGTCTCTGCCGGCGGAGTCCAGGTGCTGCATGGCCGCCCATGCCAATTCATAGAAGGTGCCGCCGAAACCGTACATTTCCTGATATTCGGTGGAAGGAAAGATTTCGACATAATTGGTGGCGGACGTCCATGCGGCTCCGGCTTTGTACCCGCTGTCGATCCAGGGAATGGAATAGGGAGCCGCCGTCGCCTGTATAGTCGTTATTTGGTGGGCAGTCTGGGCAAAAAGAGGCACTGCAGCCAAAAGCAGCAGACATGACACAAAAAGATAACGCTTCTGAAACTTCATACCTTCCTCCTCTGGTTATAGTTGTATAAACAAAATAATAATTCGGCAGGAAAAAAACAGAAAAAATTTCTTCCAAAGTAAAAAACCTGTAATATTTTCGGTCTGAAGGAGTAGAAATTCATGCGCAAAATCCGGTAAGCATCCGCTTCACCCTTGAAATAACGCCGATTCCGCTATGCTTTAAGTATAGATCCGGAGTTGGGTCCGGGTGCTCAAGAGGTTGCCGGCAATTTTTGGCTGCGGGTAGAAGCATGACCTGGGATAAAATAGAAATCCCTCCAAAAGTGCCGAAATTCTGCAAAAACGGCATATTTGAAGGGATTTGATGGTACGCCCTGCGGGATTCGAACCCACGACCGACGGATTAGAAATCCGTAGGGAACCCTTGATTTCATTGATCAAAACCCTCGTAGGGGCCACAATAAGGGGCCACACCTTCCATCGGTTTATTTAACAAATCAGAAAACCTTAACCCGAGCTTACGTGCACAGAATTTGTCTGACTGAAGAAATGGGACCTTGGTCCCATGGTTAACGCTGCCATGAAGACCTAAAAAACGCGGCGAATTTTAACCAAGTGCCTTGCGTCCGATCACGGTACCGAAAGATGGAAAGAACGCAGAGTAGCCGGAGGAGTGGAAACGACAGCGGTAGTATTTCAATCGCTTGGATTGGGAAGGATATGTCAAAAACTGCGGTTAATATTCTGGAGGGGATAAAATGGCTGAAACCACTGAAAAGCTACAGAAAAATGAGCTCACAGGTAGAGCCCGAAGTCAAGCCAACCTGAAGCCATGGAAAAAGGGCCAGTCCGGTAATCCGAAGAAGAAAAATCTCATCGGTGCACCTAAAACCCTTACTCGCCTCAAAGTTGCGGCTGAAGCTCGGTCGAAAAACGGGAAATCAAACGAACAGGAAATCATAGACACATTTATTGGATTATGCAAAAAAGGTGATATGAGAGCGATAAAGGAATATTTTGATCGCATGGCTGGACCGGTGACCCAAAATATCAACATGAAAACAAACGTCCTGCGTCCCCTAATCCTTCCCGATAACGGCATGAACGCCAAGCCACCGAGGGAATGGTGATGATGCCGGTGATACCCAGGAGAAGCGCTGAAGGATGGTATGGCAATTAATCTCATTAAATCATAGGAGGTAAAGGTATGGCCCAAGGGGTTCCAGGCAAGGGGCAGGCAAAGCCTAAGAAGCATCCAGGAGGTGCTCCATCGAAGGTCGGGAAAGTCATACCTAAGCAGCTAGAGCTACTCGCAGCCGATGGCAAGACAGATAAAGAAATCGCAGCATTCTTCGGCATTTCAGGGCGTTCCTTCACAAGGTATTAGAAAAACAACCCTGAGTTTTGGCTATCTATAAAAAGTGGGCAGGAAATAGCCATCGATAAGACTGAACACTCATTATTCGAGAGGGCTAACGGTATAAGAAATACTGAGAAAACCGTGAAAACCGGGCCAGATGGGAACATAATTCAAACCCAAACTGTCACTAAAATGATTCCTCCTGACACTATCTCCATAATTTTCTGCTTAAAGAACAAACGGCCCGATAAGTGGCGGGACCGTCCCGAGCCCGTGAAAGATAACGCAGAAAGGCAGATAATTTTCAACGTAATGAACCAGGAGCAAGCCGACCGCATTACGTACCTCAAGGAACATGCCGATGAGAATTAGCTTCCCTAAGTACCCCATGGTCACCTGAATCCCGCCACCTGCCATTGCCCGACCTAATAGCAGGCAAAAGGGCGTTCAACGAAGGGACGGAGTTAGCCATAACCGATATCTCGATACCTCACATAGAGCGCCGAGCGAGTTCTGCACTGCACCTGTGGAGCCGATATCTTAATTGGAGGCGTTACGGCAACTGCCGGGAGGATTAAAGGACAAGGTTGGACCAAGGAATATTGAATTGAAGGAGAATATTTGCTGGGATATCAAGTCGATCTTCAAAGCCTCATGAAGTCTGTGGGGACTCTTTCATTGACGATTGCCTCTCCGGAGTATTTTTTTTTGCAATAGGAGGGGGATTCCTAAAGAATATTTGAACTAAAGCAATTTCACTATATGGGCCCCTTTGTATTTAATCTCAAACGTATGCTCAGGAGCTTTTGATACTTCGTTGTGTTTATCGGGCTTAACTTAACGCAAGCGCGAATATTATCTATCTTTTTTAAGGCTGATAATCTATTACTCCGGCAACTAAATATGGTGACCATCATGATATTATTTCAATAAATACAGGGCTATTCGACGTTTCCATTAACCATGTTTAATTGCCGGAGTAATAACATGGTTTTTGCTATTCAAGCGCAGTAAATTCAGTCCTTTTCTTTTCCCAATCGTTAGGTTGGAACTCTGGGTTCAATGAATAAATCATAATCGCTCCTACTCTGGGAGGATTTCCCAAATTCTTAGGATTATTTGAAATATACCAGACCCAAACATATTGTCCAGCTATAAGCTTCTTGAATGAAGCTGTTTCACCATTTGACCCAAATATGAATGTATTATATGAAATGGTTGCTACCTGCCATTTTGCAGCACTATTAGTTATCTTATTGCAATTGATGAATAAGGTAGAGTCAGATATACCTACAATATTCCCAGCAATTGACGCGGGTGAAATAGCTTTTCCATAGCTATTTTCTTCTGGAATAATATAAGCAGGGCCAGCACATGATAAATAAAGACTTAATGAAATTACATATACCCAAAAGTAAGCATTACTTTGTTTGAGCATGTAGGAATTCATTTTATTTCATTCCAGGAAGACGCCAACGCCCTATAATATAGGCTATTAGATCTGCAAATATCATTACTGTCAATGTATTCGCTTCCGGAGCCTTAAGGTATGAAGCAATTATATTTTGAACACCTTTTGGTTGGTAAGCATATTTCTGGTTCCCCAGCAAAAGGCATGTACCAATAAACATTGAAATAGAAATTAATATTCCATAGAGCAAATATTTAATAGCATTCTTTATTTGCTTTAAAGTAAATAATGCTTCTTGAATGTCGCTGGATTTAGCAATTTCTTTATTCATGCAGCCTCAAGCACTTTACCAGACTTGGCTACTCTAATAACCCTATACACATAATTGAAAGTAATTCCTATCTGATTTGCAATTGCAGTGCCAGGAAGACCCTGTTTATGAAGTGAAAGAATCTGCTCGCGACGTTTTGAAATACTTCTTTTTTTCCTGGTTTTATGCACCCCTCCGTCATTAGCTATTTGGTATACTCTTCCTGCACACAAGCCAAATTTATCAGCAATAACATTTGCTGTAAAGCCTTGGGAATAAAGATAACCAATTTGGCTATTCCGCTCATTTATACCAGAAAAGCGAGAAGGAATGCCATATTGTTTACGCATATAATGAACAGATGGCTGAGAAATTCCCAAGTGTTTTGCAATTGCTACATCAGTAATAAGCATATCCTGAAGCTGAATAAGCTTTTCCTTCGTTATTCTTAGCATAATAACCTCTCTATCTTTACCAAAAGTTATAAATCAATGTTTCGTTTATTAGAAGAGCCTGCCAGTTGGTGACATGTTGTCAGGTGGCTTCTTTTCATTAACATTAACATAACCAATTCTTTTGCATTTGGATTTATCATTACAAATCTTTTCAACATATTCTTTTTTAAGCCGCGATTTGGCAGTACCAAATATTTCAAAGAATGGGCAACTATCCACTATCTCACATTTATCAGCCATATTCGTATTCCTTTATCGCAATGACGTTGGTATTATATAAATATTGCCACGATCAAATGGAACCTTTTTATTTTAATTGGGTAACAATTAAGTAGTTTCTGTTCAGGATAGCCCTTT
>PLTF01000140.1:41195-54223 GCA_003164335.1 Fibrobacterota bacterium | reverse complement strand
TCAACTAATTCTGGGACATCTCCTGAAGAATCTACACACATAAAGATTTCCGGGAATTGGGTTGAAGATGGTTTTAATTGGAAGTTATCAGTAAATGGTACTATGATTAGCAATGAGCGATTAGCTGAATCTGAAGTATAAATGTTAACAATACACGAAAGTCATTTAATCATAAAAGTACCTTATGGAGAGCTATTTTGATTCTTAATTGTTACAATGAAGCGCATCCATCGTAATGCAATGCTATGTGGCCTGGAGCAAGTGGCATGGCTCATGCATTACATCAACAATTCAACCATTAAAAGGAATAACTATTATGCGTAACAATGCTGAATTACAGAAGAATGTTCAGGATGCGATTACCTGGGAGCCCTTGTTGAAAGCGGCTGAAATCGGCGTAACGGCAAAGGATGGAGTAATTACCCTGACCGGGACAGTTGACAGCTACGCAAAAAAAGCGGAAGCTGAGGATGCTGCCAAAAGCGTGGAAGGTGTAACGGCAGTGATTGAAAAAATTGAGCTGAAATTCGACAGTGAGCGAAATAAAAAGGATGATTCCGATATTGCCAATGAAGCGGTTAGGGCTTTTTCGTGGAATTGGAAAATTCCCAGGGAAAAGGTTAAGATAAGAGTTGAAAATGGAATGGTTACTTTGGAAGGAGAAGTTTCGTGGCATTATCAAAAGGAAGCCGCTCAAGATGCGGTAAAGAATCTGTTGGGCGTAAAGGGTGTATGGAATAATATCACGATTAAGTCTGAAACACAAGACCGGATTGAAAAAAAAGGCATAGAAAGTGCGCTTGAGCGTAACTGGGCTATCGACGATAAGGACATAAACGTGGGAGTTTCGGGCCATAATGTTACGCTTTCCGGCACAGTTGGTTCCGTTTACCAGAAAGATGAAGCGGCGGAAATTGCATGGGCTGCACCCGGCATTTATGAAGTGAACAATGAGTTGGTTGTTGATTACAGCTCATAGTTCAATTACGCCATGATTGATTGAATAGCGGAAAGAACCTTTTTCCGCTATTTCAATAAAAACTGGTATGAATATAACCTTTAAAATCGAGGAGCATAATATGAAAAATTGGCCCAAAATGCCAATGGGTATTTATTTGGCAGCCATTATTACCGGTAGCTTCATCATGTTGTTCACGTCATGTTCAAACACTGATATGTCTAAAGAAATGAAAGTGAAAGTAGATTCTATGCAAACGGTCCTGCAAAGCATAGATTCCGGGACTGCAACCTTGAATAAGAATCTTCAGACATTTGATACACTCGATTATACCGTGTTCAGCAACCAGGATTGGGTCCGGTTGCATGAGAGTCATTCTCAAGACGTTAAGGTAAACTGGCCTGATGGTCATTTCACTACCGGCATCGACAAACATATTGAAGACCTTAAGGCTATGTTTGTTTATGCTCCTGACACAAGAATTAAACAGCATCCGATTCGCTTTGGTAACGCTACAGGTGAATGGACCTGTGTAACTGGCGTTTTTGAGGGAACTTTCACAAAACCAATGCCTATGGGTAATGGGAAATTCATTCAGCCGACAGGCAAGGCATTCAAAATGCCTATGTGTACTATTGGGCACTGGAAAAATGGGATTATGATAGAAGAATCCCTTTTTTGGGATAACCAGACCTATATGAACCAGATTGGATTAGGTAAATAGGATTATTTTGTTCATAGTGCTTGTTCAATCTGGAAAAGAAGGGAAGGCGATGTCGGCTCTGGCAGAGCCTTCCCCCTCCCGCAACGCCCTCTTTTAATGTAGAAAGAACAAGTACGGCAAACCAAAACCGTATAAGTGTACAAGTGTATATGCGTTTCATAAAAAGATTTAAAATCATTTCTCCTTATACGCTTCTACGTTCTTGATGATCTATTCGCAGAGGCCCTCGTGGGTCCCCGCCGCAGGGTGCCTATTATGAAGCACTCCCACCTCGTGCGGCTGGTTCAATCAAATCTATAATAATCCGTCCATAAGTTGTATTCTTAAAAAATCACCTGAGCAGCAGCAAGGAAATGAGAATAAGAAAGGGAAGCTCTGCCCCTTTTCATGTCGGCAAAAACTTCCCTTTTGGTTATTCCGGCCTATTAATTGCTATTCAATCCATCCTCACATGCCTCTATTCCCTATCAATCAAACAGTCTTATCCCGAATGACCGATCTTCTCCAGACATCCTCTTAATTCCCGAAAACCAATCGGTACTGATAAATTTCAAAAGGGCCCCTCTTAACGGTGTCCGCCACCGCCACTCCCACCGCCATGACCGCCTCCACTCCACCCGCCGCCATGACCGCCTCCACCCCACCCACCGCCATGACCGCCGCCACTCCAGCCCCCACTACCGCCTCCACTCCACCCACCGCCTCTGCCGCCGCCACTCCAGCTCCCACTACCGCCTCCACCCCACCCACCCGCATGACCGCCGCCACCCCAATCTCTCGCTCCCCCTCCGCGTCCATAGGTACCTGCCGTACGATAAGCGCCTGCTTCGGTTCGCCTGAATCCATGGTTACCATAAATCGGTCGATGTCTCCACCCATAACCCCAACCCAAGCCAAGGCCAAAACCCCACCCGAAGCTCGGAGCCCATAACCACTCATCATAGGCATCGGCATAGGGCCAGTAGTAATCATAGTAGGGCGACCAGCACCACGGATAGGAATACACCGTTGACGTTGCAACGGTTACCGTATCCCGCGCCGGAGGGACCGGCGCTACCGGCGCTGCCGGTGTCTGGTAGGCGGGCGCGACCGGAGCTTCAGTTGCAGGTTCCACATACGACTCATTGGATACTGCAGGCTGCGCTATTTCCGGATTAGCGGCAGTTGTCGGTTCCGCTGCCGCGGCTTCCGCATTCTGCCCGTGCCGCAAAGCTTCGGATATTACCTTTGCTGAAACACCGAGATCCTTCAGCTCGATAATCTGGTCGGCGGTGAGGTTAAAAGGACCTTTCGCCGCATCGATGTAAGAAATCAGAATCTGCTCTTCAATTCCTGATTTCGCGAGGCTGAGAAGATCATTTTCCTGCGTTCCCGCCGCTATAAGCCCATACGATAGCAGGAGAATCGCAATTCCCATCACCTTATTCATACCCTTCCTCTTTTCTTTTCACGGTTCCGAACCTCAGAAGCTGCCTTACTCATTAAATTAGTCTCTTCCATTATTAAATATGTGACATCTTTTCGCCTGTCGCCTATAATTAATTGAGGACTGATTTTTCCTCCGTAATCATCGAAGAAAAACCCTGTCATGGTTCACTCCTTCATTAAGAGTACGCGGCAGCCATGGGCTTCGGGAGGCTGATGGTGCAATAGCTTAAAAATGCAGCTACCGAACCCCTGGCGAGCCCCTGAAATCTCCCGGACGAACGATTGTTACCGCAAGCCTGCCTTGAAGTTAAATATGCTTGTTTCAGGCAGCCGTTCTCCCGACCCGTAGCAGCGAAGCAGCGTTGCGAGCAGCCCCGGTTCGACCCTGCAGAAACTCAAATCGAGGATGAAATTCCGTATGCCGAGGGCGAAAAGCTTGTCCTTACGGCCCGTCAGGCAGAGCGGCTTCCGGGCAAGCAGGTAATACAGGCCGTTTTTCTCCTGGGTGAAGAAGCTGTTGGTGTGGGTATCGGAAAAATCCCTTCCCGTCCGCACTGCGGGGCGTATCCGGGAGATGAAGAGCGGCACGTATGAATAAAGATAGGCGAGCCCGGCCGCTGAGGCCGCGGCCTTGATGTTGAGATAATCGTCCTCCCAGGAGTAGGTAAACCGGCTGAAACCCATGTCCTGAAGGGCGCTCTGCGCCCCGCGGTTCAGGCACCAGAGCGGGGCATCGGCAATGAGCTCGAATCGTTTGCCGAACAGCGCAGCATGACCCGGGTTCGAACACATGCCCTGCCTTATTCCGCAGGCATGGAACGCATCGAGGAGTTTTCGCCATCGGCAGAGTTCCCCTTCCGCAATGAACGGGGGAGGAGCGGGAACGAGCCGCGATTTCCAGATGCGCAGCCGTGCCGCATCGCCAAGGAGATTCTCCAGTTGATCCGGACCGCAGGCGAGAATGAGCCTCTGGCAGGGCGTTGCCATGAGGTGGTCGAGCCAGGCAAGGGAATCCGCCTTGATCCAGAGGCACTGCCGATTTTCCGGGGTGACGGCGGCGGCCCGGTCATCGGCGAGCGCCTGCTTTACCAGGGGAAAGTGCATTTGCAGCCCGGTTGGTGATGCTGCATTGTCGGGCGGCGTTTCCTGGAACCGGGTCGCCGGGTACCGGGAATCGTCGTCCTTTCGGGCGACAAGGAACACCCTTTCGCCGACCGAGCATGCAACCGGCTTCTTCAGGCGCAGGCGAGTTCCGTCCCCGGTTGCCGCAACCGACCGAACCTCGGCGGCGACGCCCTCGAAGCCGCTCTGCGGATCGATCCTGATGCGGTCCCCTGCCGCAATTGCGGTTTCCGGGAGAAGCAGGATACCATCATCGGACGCCCAAAGGATTTTTCCCAGGCTCGATCCGACGCCGGACCGGGTTGCATCGATGACTCCTGCCTGCTCCCGCCCTTTGAAAAAAGAGGAAGTCTTTGGCCGGCAGAGGTCCTGGTCGAGGAGCTCCCCCGGTGTGCGGGAAGTATCGCCGTCGAGCAGCCGTCGGTAGCCGCTCACAGTTTTGTAAACATACGCCGCATTTTTCATGCGGCCTTCGATCTTGAGCGCCGCAATGCCGAGCTTGCTTAACCGCGGCAGGAAATCCGCGAGCGAAAGATCGCGGGGCGAGAAGTAAAAGCCCTGTCCGGTACCGGTCTCGAACTTCCTTCGGCATGCCTGCGTGCAGCGTCCCCGGTTTCCGCTCGCTCCGCCGAGAAAGCTCGACGCCAGGCAAAGCCCGGAAAGGCAATAGCAGAGTGCGCCATGGACAAAGACCTCGAGCCCTATTCGTGAAGAGGCCTGCATTGCCCGAAGTTCCTCGAACGTCAACTCCCGTGCAACGACCGCGCGAGAACAGCCGAGGCGCTCGATCGCGGCAATTCCGGCTGAATTGTGCACGGCCATCTGCGTGCTTGCATGGAGGCGCAAACCGGGGAAGGATCGACGGGCAATACGGATGAGCCCGAGGTCGGCGACTATCGCCGCATCGGCGCCGACCTGATCGACCTGGTAGAGGGTATGGACAACCGGTTCGAGTTCGGCTTGCTTAATGAGCGTATTCAGGGTGACATAGACCTTGACGTTTTGCCGGTGGGCGAGGGGGACCAGGTGCGAGAGCGTCTTTGCGGTAAAATTTCTCGCCCGCAGCCGTGCATTGAAGTCGGTGAGGCCGAGATACACGGCATTCGCGCCGCCGTCGATGGCGGCCTGGAAACTGTCGAAAGAGCCGACCGGTGCGCAAAGTTCGCAGACCGTTGGAGGAACTGGTGTTGCTGCCCCTGTTTTATGGCCGGAAATCATCGTATGCAAAAATCCTCAATGCGCTTATTATTCCGGCTCCGCCGTCCCGATTTTTATATACGGCTCCAGGTCGGGCATGACCTTTACCAGCTCCCGGTACGCAGCGAGCAAGTGCTCGGCATAGCGAAAATGCGCGCCAAGCCCGGTGCGCAGCTCAATTTCATAGATAAACTTATCGAGATGGGTCGAGTGTTCGAATGCCACCTGCGTCCCGAGCAGGAGGCCGTAGACATAGGCCGCACTGCTCGTTTCATGGGCGGCAAGCTTTGCGACCAGTGACCGCATGGCCGTAAGAAGGATATCGATCCGCTCATGGGTAATGCCGGGAGGAAGGTAAAATCCAACCGGAACGAGCGGACTTAAGCGGAAGCCGGTCCGGTGCCGGTTGAGATCCCGGAGCTCCGCAATTGCCATGTTGTTCCATGATGCGCGCACCATGACCCGCCGCACGGCGGGCCCGACAATGCTGTACCGCCCATCCTTGCCGGCAAAGCCGTCAGCCGTTGCTTGCAGCGAAGGAAAAAATCGCGGGTAACCGTTTTCAACGTTGACGGCGACCTCATCGCCAAGGTGCATGACCGGCACGCCGAACCGCCGGATGTGCCCTGCTGCCGCATCGCTTGCATAGTTCGCCTGGCACCGGCTGGCCTCGTCCGGGCTGCTGTGGCGGATGAGCCGCGGAACGAATTTGGCGAGCTCCTCGCGCAGCCCGGCTGCACAGGCATGCGCCTCCGGGAGCGGGAGCGAATCGAGCTGCTTGACCGTCTCGGTCCAGGCCCGTGCGGTCATGACATATGCCGCATTGGTCCGGGTTGCAAACGGGATAAGGTAGCGGCTGCGGTCGAGCGCGTAATTCTTCCTGAGCCGCCCGGCAAGCTTTGCATCTGCGCCTGGAGGAATGCGGACGACGGCGGGATTGCTCTCCGCCGCAGTATCGAGCGCCTGGTACGTTTCGCGGTAGAGCTCGAAGGCAAGCCCGAGGCAGGCTTCCCATTCGGCGGCAAGTGACGGGGGAATCCCGGCATCGTCCGCGGCAAGGAGGCTGCCGCTGTCAAGCGTTATGTAGCGGGTGCTCGATTCCTGGCCGTCGGCGAGCTGGGCAATTTCGAAGATCTTGTAGGCCAAAAACATTGATAAGCCGTCGATTACCATGGCAATGCCGCCGGTCATCCCGGCAATCGAGGCATGGCCATAATCAACGAACTTGAGGATATTGTCCACCGACCTGTCGGGATCGCTCCGGTCGATTGAAGCAAGGATGGCGTCGATGCCCTTGTTGGACCGTGAATAGCGCGCAAGGCAGCTTGCGAGCAGTTCCGGCGTTACCGCGGGGTTGCCCGAAGCCTGCGGCGGCGGGCAGATACCCAGACCGAGGATTTTCATAAGGGGACCTCTGCAATGCGATCTATCGTTCTTCGACAAACAGGGGCACGGCACGCCGTGCCCCTGTGCAAACCAGGTAATGAATATTCCTGAATACGGACCGTTCCGGATGGGCTTACTTGACCATAACGGCCGTGCTCGCGGTCCCCGTTCCTAATACCGGTAATAATCGGGCTTGTAGGGCCCCTCTGCCGGTACGCCGATATACCCCGCCTGTTTTCCGGTAAGAACGGTCAGCTTGGCCCCGAGCTTGCCGAGATGAAGCCGCGCCACCTCTTCGTCGAGCTGTTTCGAAAGACGGTGCACGCTCGGGCGATACACCTCGCGGTTTTTCCACAGGTCAATCTGGGCAAGCGTCTGGTTCGTAAATGAATTCGACATGACGAATGATGGGTGGCCCGTTGCACAGCCGAGATTCACCAGCCGTCCTTCGGCGAGCAGGTAGATCGAACGCCCGTGCGGAAAAGTGTACTTATCAACCTGCGGCTTGATGGTGGTGCGCCGGATTCCCGGGTAATTGTTCAGCTTATCAACCTGGATCTCGTTGTCGAAATGGCCGATGTTGCAGACGATTGCCTGGTCTTTCATTGCGGCCATATGCTCGATGGTGATGACGTCGCAGTTACCGGTTGCCGTGACGATGATGTCGGCCAGCGGCAGCGCCTCCTCGACCGTGGTTACCTGGTAGCCGGCCATGCATGCCTGCAGCGCGCATATCGGGTCGATCTCCGTTACCATGACCCGCGCCTTCTGGGAGGCGAGCGATTCCGCCGATCCCTTGCCGACATCGCCGTACCCGCACACGAGGGCCACCTTGCCGGCGAGCATGACATCCATTGCCCGCATGATGCCGTCCACCAGCGAGTGCCTGCAGCCGTAAATATTATCGAACTTCGATTTGGTCACCGAATCGTTGACATTGATCGCCGGAACGAGGAGTTTTCCTGCGGCTTCCATCTGGTAGAGGCGATGGACGCCGGTGGTGGTCTCTTCGGAGACGCCTTTCCAATCCGCGACTATCTCATGGAACAAATTGGGCATCCTTGCATGGACCGCGATAAGCAACTCCTTAATAACCTGTTCCTCGTGGCTGCCCGAAGGGGTGCGCACCCACCCGTCTCCGGCCTCCAGCTCATACCCTTTGTGAATCAGGAGCGTTGCATCGCCGCCGTCATCCACGATGAGCTGCGGGCCCTTATATCCAGGATGCATGAGCGCCTGGAAGGTGCAGATCCAGTACTCCTCCAATGATTCGCCCTTCCAGGCGAAGACCGGGACCCCCTGCGCAGCCACTGCTGCAGCTGCATGGTCCTGAGTCGAGAATATATTGCATGATGCCCAGCGGACCTCTGCTCCGAGCTCCCTGAGCGTCTCGATGAGCACCGCCGTCTGGATAGTCATGTGGAGGGACCCTGAAATGCGCACGCCGTTAAGAGGTTTCTGCGATGCATACTGCGCCCGGATAGCCATGAGCCCCGGCATCTCCTGCTCGGCGATCTCGATTTCATTACGTCCCCAGGATGCGAGTTTGATATCGGCGACGCGGTAGGGGGGAGTGGACCATAAATCCAAGTCTGCTGCCATCGAAAGGCTCCTTATTAAAAAGAAAAGGATGAAGAATGTCGTAAAAAGCCGTTCGTGGTGAGCTTGTCGAACCATGAACGGTGCGGTTTAGCTGCTCGCCCTGCGACAGGCTCAGGGCGAACGGTTCTCACATGAGACTACACTCATAAATCGATTAGTAATTTTTCTTCCTTCATCCTAAAAAAATACTTTCCGCCTCTCTATTTCTTATTTGTTGCCGATGATAGAATGCCCATCCAATATCGATACAGGTCGTCGATAATTTTTTCAATCGTAATAACGGGCTCCCAGCCGGTATCGCGGGAAATTCTCGAATGATCGCCGACCAGCGCCGCAGAACCCGTCTTCTTGCGAATCCGGGAGGGATCTTCCACAACCGTGATCGTGCGGGAGGATTTTGCAATGGTGAGGGCGAGAATGCTTCGCAGTGAAACGGCAGTGCCGCTGCAGATATTATAAACCGTTCCGGATATCCCCTTTTCAAGAATCAGTGCATAGGCGCGGACGACATCCCCAACATGGCAGAAATCGATGGCTTGGGACAGGTCGCCAACCCGGATCGAGGGGTCCGCAATCCCTAACTCGATTGCCGCAGTCTGGCGCGCCCAGTCGGAACAGACAAACGTCGGCGGCTGCCCCGGGCCGGAATGATTGAACGATCGCGCGATGCGGATATCCATTCCGAACTGTCCGGCATACTGCAGTCCGATCATCTCTCCGGCATATTTCGAAATGCCGTAAAGGTCGGCGGGCCGGCAGATCTGCTCCTCGCTGACAGGGGAGGAGTTTTGGGTGTCGCCGTACTGTTTCGAAGAGCCAACCAGAAGAAGCCGCGCCGAGGGAGCGCCGGTCCGGACCGCTTCAAGAACCGAGACTGTTCCCCCAATATTGACCGACAGCGCCTGCCGCGGCGACTGGTCGACCGCTGCGGGAATGCTGACCGCCGCAAGGTGGAAAATGCGCTCGGGGCGGCACTGTGCGAGGATCGCCGCTAAATCGGCAGTTTCAAGGATATCACCCTGTACATAGTCGCACCCCGGGCAACCCGCCGCTTCCTGCCGGTCGATGCCGCTGACGGACCACCCGTGCGAGAGGAGATATTCGGCAAGGTATATGCCGACGAACCCGTTTATGCCGGTTATAAAAGCGCATTGCGATTCGGCCATAGCCGGAAAAAATAGCTTTTGCTGGAAGACACTGCCGGAGTATCCCTGCACCGGCCCGGCGGGGACAGATTCCCGATCCGGGCGGGCGCGATTCGGCGGGTTTGAAACTATGGGTAATCGTCATTGACGGATTCGGAGTAAGTCGGTGCCAGTTCCTCGACGAGTCTGGTGAGGACCGGCTCGGTGAAGAAGTAACCTTGTTCGATCTTCCGTCGCAGCAAAACCAGGTAGTCGGTCCGGTTGTTTTCAGGCATCCAGAGAAAACGACCTTGCCGCGTTTTTGTCGGGCGTTCCGGTGTACAGGCCATTTCGGACCTCATCCTTGGTCGAAGGCGCATCCATGCTACAATTCATTAGTGATATCGTCTTTGCGCGAATGAAGCTTGAGGGGTTGTGGGCTGGAGGGTTGGAGAGTTCGAGGGTTGAAACATGGGATAAAACACAAAGGGGATGGCGGTTTGAGGCGATAGCGGACCATTCTACAACGCCGGCAACCTATAAAATTGTTTTCGAGGCGGAATCAGCAAGAAACCCAAAGGTCGGGATATGGGTTCTTGTTGGACTTCTTATAACCTTTGCGCTTGTCGTGACGATTTATAATCTCTCGAATCTCGCTTCTCATACGAATTATTGGTTGCTGATTTCCGGGGTGGCGGTAAGAATTGGCTGCGAAGTAAAAGAATTATAGGAATCCTATTGGGATGTGCGAGTTTAGTGACAAGGAAGATGCCGGAATGATTTTGCTATTTGTATCTGCATCCAAAAACTTCTTGACTCGAATTTGAATCAGTTTATATATTACGTAAAATCATTTCAGATAATAACGATTAAAGTCGACTGCTCCGGCAGAGGGACCGATCGGTGGTTTGTTTACAGCTAACAATTCCGTGCATGCCTTTGCAGGACCATCCGTTATTGTGCGTTGGGTATCGGCAGATACGGTAACCGCATTTCACATTAACTGCAGGGAGGATTTGATGAAGAAACAGTTGGCAATGATTGCACTGGCGGCGCTGGGGTTCCTGGTGGTTTCGGCGTACTCGCAGGTTACGGTAGAGCCTGGGGCGGTGATCGGCATCGGTTCGTTTTGGGTAACGAGTTCCGGGGGGGGAGAGAGTTCGTCGTCGGATTCCAGAACCGGTTTTCTTGCAGGCGGCGTGCTTGATATAGGCTTCAGCCATTATCTCTCTCTTGAACCCGGAATTCAGTATTCGGGACGGGGTGGAAAATCCAGTAGTGATGGCGTTAATGAAACTGATGAATTTGATTACCTGGCGATTCCGATTAATCTTAAGGTAAAATATCCGGTAACGCCGGTTATTTCCCCCTATGTTCTTGCAGGCATTAATGTTGGGTTCCTGTTGGGAGCCTCCTCGACAGTGACAGAGGAGGGTGTGACAACAACATACTCCGGTACGAGCGGCCTTAATACCCTGGATTTCGGTTTCGATCTCGGAGTTGGATCGGAGTTCCATGTCGGCAATATAATCCCGTTTGTGGATCTCGGATGGTATATTGGTGTGGCCAACATTTCATCAGACGCATCGTCCGGCTACTCTTCGACCAATCATGGTTTTGAGGTCAAGGCCGGCATTAAATTCAAGACTTGATATTCCGCATCTTGTCCCCGCAGATGTCCTGCGAGAATTTCCGTATTCAAAGAGCCTGCCGTGTCCAACATGGCAGGCTCATTTATTTATTATTGAAAAAGATCAAATTTCGCGCGGATCGGTTACCAGTCGCAGGCCCGCCAATATGGCCGTGACCCTCACTGCCGGCAGATGCCCGATTTTCTCTTTTAAATCAACTTTGTCAATAGTTATGATCTGGGTTACTATTGCGACGCTGGTCTTCGGCAGGTTCGCTTCGCCTTTATTCAGGAGTACGTTCCCCGGAACCCTGGCTCGCGAGGTATTGGATGAGAGGGTAATGGCGATTGTTGTATTGACGCGGCTGGCGTTGAAGACATCGTTCTGGACAATTACATAAGGATGCCGGTAGCCCGGTTCCGAGCCGTGAGGTTCCCTCAACTCGATCCAGAAAACATCGCCCTGATTTATCACCACGGCTCTGTCGCCTTTTTACGAATATAGGCCTTTTCATACCGATTATGCTCAACGTCATCCTCGCGGACTTCATGGGCGGCATTAATTTTTTTTAAAAGTTCGAGGTTTTCATCTTTTCCTAGCATATACTGCGCAGCTTGGGTAAAGAAATGACTCCGGGACATGTGCAGTTTCTTTGCCAGACGATCCACTTGGGTGAAGGTTTGAGTATCAATGGAAATTGCCGTTTTAATCGTTTTCATGACGTTCGCCTCCGGACTTGGTTATACTATGAGTATAACTTTCGGCGAATTCAATCGCAAGCAGGGCTACTATTGTCGTACTCCTGCCGACCGGCATATATTCAAAGGCCTTTAACATATTTTTATTCTTTGCAAAAAAGTTTAGGAGAGGATATCATGCGTTTCCGTCCCTGTATCGACCTGCATAGCGGCAAGGTAAAACAGATCGTCGGCGGCACTTTGACCGATAATGCGGGCAGCGGCCCGGTCACGAATTTCGAGACCGACCGGCCGTCCTCCTGGTATGCATCGCTCTACCGTGCCGACAATCTCCCCGGTGGCCATGTGATCATGCTCGGGCCGGGAAACGAACCCGCGGCCCGGGAGGCTCTTGCAGCCTACCCCGGCGGCCTGCAGGTGGGGGGCGGCATAACGGCCGATTCGGCAGGTTCGTTCATCGATGCCGGGGCGTCGCACGTGATCGTCACCTCCTATGTTTTTTCCGGAGGCACAATTCAATGGGAGCGGCTCGGGCTCCTCGAAAAGGCCGTGGGCCGGAGCAGGGTGGTTATCGACCTGAGTTGCCGGATAACCGATGGCCGGTACATAATTGCCATCGACCGGTGGCAGACGCCGAGCGATGTGCCGCTTACGGGCGATACCATGGCAAAGCTCGCCGCCCGGTGCGATGAATTTCTCGTTCATGCGGTAGATGTGGAGGGGAAGCGGCAGGGGGCCGATGAGGAGCTTGTGCAGCTCTTAGCTGCATGGTCGCCGGTTCCGGTGACCTACGCAGGCGGGATACGATCAATTGCCGATCTCGAAGCGGTGCGCCTTGCCGGGCAGGGAAGGGTCGATGTCACGGTCGGCAGTGCACTGGATATATTCGGTGGGACGCTGTCGTATAAAGACGTAGTGGAGTGGAATTTAAAACAGATTTAATAAATTTATAGGTTTATTGCTCAGGTGGGGGAACAGAGTTTAAGTCAAATGCCTTTGATGGGGGAACCATTAAAAAATGGTTCCCCCTGGGCTGAAGCCCCCAAAGCGGGTCTTCAGCCACACCCCTTCCTGCGGGGGTGCGAGGGGGCTATGCCTGCCTCGCTAAAGCTCAGCAGGCGCCCTCGCACCCCCGCAACGCCCTCTTTTAGGGTAGAA
>PLTF01000140.1:0-41093 GCA_003164335.1 Fibrobacterota bacterium | reverse complement strand
CGGCTCCGACCAGGGGGAACCGCCAAAGCGGTTCCCCCACCAGAAGGCTCGATAATTGCAAAATGCCCAAATCATAACTCTTATATTATTCTTTTATTCTTCCTCGATATTCCCCTTCAATCGAGCTCGCAAATCTTTCCAGTATCTCTTCCTGTATTTGCCAGTCTTCCCATTGCCCGTGTCCGCTGCCATGGCAGAAGATCGCAAAGGCATAGGTCCGCCCTCCGGGGGGCATGAAGTATCCTGCAAGGGTACTGACGCCGCTCGAATTCATCGTTCCGGTTTTAGCGCGCACGACCCCCCGAAGCGGCGACTTCGTAAGGCGCGATTTCAGGGTGCCGTCATAGCCGGCTGAGGGCAGGGCCGCAAGGTAATCGGGAAGATAGGTTTTCCGGTTCCAGACATAGCCGAGCAGTTCCGTAATCTGGAACGGGCTGATCTTATTAACACTTCCCATCCCCGAGCCGTTGCAGATAATGGGTTTCCCCGGCAGCCCGCGCTCTTGCCACCAGGAGCCGACCAGGACTGCGGATTTTTCCCATGAGCCCTGACCGGAATCGCTCTCGCGCACGGCTGAAAGCGTCTTAAAGATCATCTCTGCGGTGAAGTTGCTTGAATACTTGAACATGCGGTTGACCGCAATTGAGAGCGGCTCAGAGGGAAATTCATAATAAGGCTGCCCGGCGAGTAACGCTTGCGGCACCCGGGCATGTATGATGCTTCCATGGAAAGCAATGCCGCGACGGGCGAAAAGGGGGATGAGTGCGCCCCCGAATGCATTGCTGGTCTGCCATAATTTATGGAAAGAATAACCGCCCGGCTCGTTCAGGCCCATTTCGCCCTTAATTCGTACGACGGTTCCGCCCGAATCGGGAGCGGTTGAAATTCGCAGAGACTCCTGTGGTGCGGATTCCGACGTTGTGGCAAGACTCTCCACCCGTACACCGGACATTTCCGGGAAAAGGTCGATTGGAACGGAATCCCTGGCTGCCGAACCCGGTCGGCGATGAATGCCGATGGTATTGAAATTTACCGACAGCGCATTAATGAACGGAAGGTACGATTCGCTTCCTGCCTCCTCATCGAAACCCGGACCAATGCCGGTCGAATCAAGAAAATAGTCGTCCATAACCAGGTTGCCGGTTATTTTTCTGAGTCCGGTGTGGTACAAATGTTCGGCAAACAGCCACAACCTCTCGGCGGTGAATCCAGGGTCGGCGCCGCCCTGGATGTAGAGATTCCTTATGGTGGCGATTGCATGGCGGCGATCGATGGAATCGGCGAAAACCCGCGTTGAAAAGCAGAAGCCAAGGCCCAATTTTTCGAAGGCCACTGCTGCGGTGAGAAGTTTGGAGACCGAGGCAGGATTGGTCAGGGAATCCGCGTTAAAATCGACAATGGTCGAATCGCGGTCGACGTCCCGAATGGCGATTGAAACCGCCGAGGAGGAGTATTTTTTCGATAGCAGAAGATTTGCCACCGCATTCTGCGGTGAACCCTTCGATCGGGAATATGCCGAAGCATCCAGGCAGAAGGCGATTATTATGCATACCCCTGCGCAGACAAGGGCATAATTGCTCACCGTGCGAGGTTTCATGGAGCCTATTTTCAGAAAAATGGTTTTTTTCCTTTTAAATTATGTGCCAATAACCTATTTTTTACGCGGACAAGAACTACACCATCGAACCGGTAACCTAACGCATGGGAGAAAAATATATGTCGAAATTTGCAATTGCTTTCGTCGTCCCCGCTAAAAACAGCCCTTCTATCCGCCACCGTCTCGTTGAAGGTGAGACCAAGGAAGCCGCGTTACGGCGTTTTTTCGATGAAGAGCTTAAAGAGTTCTATTCTGAGGACGACCAGGGTTTCTTCTATTTCAAAGAGGACTTTTTTGATGATCGCGTGCAATCCGGCAGCATTATTGAGGTTTGAAACCGCCGGTCGGCTATCTTAAGATTACTCATCGAGCCTCAAGGTCGTCGTACCGGAGTGGTGAACCCCTGCAGCCGCTGCCTGCCGGATAATCAGGGTAAAATAGCGGTCTAAGCTACTTTTTTTCCCGGGCAGCGGGTTCCGTCTTCGATTCAAACTCTTTCACCTCATCGATAAAATCGCTGACGTCCTTGAATTTCCGGTAAACCGAAGCAAAACGGACATAGGCGACTTCATCGAGTTCGTGGAGCTCGGTCATTACCATCTTCCCGATCGTCGTGCTTGGTACTTCCATCTTCCCCAGCATATCCAGCCGTCGCTCGATTTTTTCGACAATACTTTCGATTTTTTTTATGCTGATCGGGCGTTTTTTACAGGCGGAGGTTATTCCCTGTAAAAGTTTCTGTCGATCGAACGGCTCGCGGCGCTTATCATTCTTTATAATGGTAAGGGACACGTTTTCGATGTATTCGTAGGTGGTAAAACGTTCGCTGCAGCGCAGGCATTGTCGCCTTCTCCTCACCGCTTCGCCGTCCTTACTTGACCGTGAATCGATCACTCGATCCGTTTCAGAACCGCAAAATGGGCACCGCATCGGCTGCTCCTTAACAAATGCCGTGGAAAATCGACCTTCGTCCATTGCAAGAGTACAACGACTTGAATATACAATAAAAGAAGCGGGTCCTAAAAAGATCCAACGAGAGAGAAGTCGAGCGATTGGGGTGAAAAACTCATCTGGGGCCTGATCTGGAGGTTGCGGGTGTAGGCCCGCACATCGATAAACGCCAGTACGCGATCGATGATCATGCCGCCAAGTACGAAATCCCCGATTACCCCGAGCCGGTGCGATGAAGAGAGAATGCTGTTGAAGGTACCCTGCGAACTAGGTGAATCCCAGTTCCACCCCTGGGCAGCCGAATATTCTTGCCCCGGCGTACGATTGAGGTTCATGACCAGGTTATAATCCTGCACATCGAGATACGACCCCACCGCGCTCCAGTAAGAGGAGTTGTTGACAGAAGCCTTGGCCCCTGAGTGGATCCAGGCATACCCGTAGGCGTTGAGGGCCAATTTTTGAGAGTAGTGCGTGCAGAGGAAATAGCTGAAAATAAGGACGACATCAGTCGTGATATAATTGAATCCCGATCGGTCCCGGCCGAGGTACTCATGGCCGCTGCCGGGAAGAATGATCGAGAGTGCCATGGCAAGAGCCGCCGATTTCTTCGGTCCCTGGGCATGGGTTGTAAGATCGAGACTGTCGGTGGTCGTGGTCAGGGCCGTGTCGGTTTCTTCCTCAGCGCACAGGGCATTTCTCACCGGCAGCAGGCAGATGAAAATCAAAAGGAAAATAGTAAACGATGCACTTTTCAAAATTTCACCTGAAACGCATAATCGGGCACGGTCTGCGACCCGGTATTGACATAACTGATTTCGACGCCGACATGGTTCCAGAAGCTTTCCTGGCCGAGGAGCTCGTCGTTATGTTTCTTGGCGAGAAGACCGGCAGTGATGGCGCTGGCGATATGGTTCACAATAAGGGTAAGAAAGACGTCGCGCGAATAATTCGACAGATTGAGGGCACTTTGAATCATGCCGCTATACACCTGCTGATGGGCCGATTGACCGTAGAGTATGGTGGTTGTATCGCTTTTTAAATTCAGGAAATAGGAGGAATCGGCGGCTGCATTTGCCGGGAATTTGCGGTAAATCTGCGAATCACTATGATTAAACAGCCACCCGGTTGAAGAAAATGTGCTCGGGGTGACATCATCCCAACCTCTGATGAACGGCGATGACTGACCCCCGGTTAACAGCGTGCTGTAATAATAATTGTTTTTTTTGCCGGACTTGAGAATGTTCTGATATGTACTGAGGTCTGCACTGTCGAAAATGGAGGTAAAAAGGGTATCTTCGCCGTTAGCCTTCAAATAAGCATGAAGGGAGTCCATGTAGTGTACCTCGGCGGAATCGGAGTAATGGGCGTTGGCATAGCTGTGGGCCGCATTCGTCTTTTTCGTGGCACTTGCGGCAAGGGAGGCCCCTTCGACGATAATCGCCGCTTCGGCGATAACGAATCCTGCCGCCCATATGTTTGACTGAGCATATACCTCGCCTGATCCCGGCAATATGAGGGACATGAGCATTGCAAGTTTGGGCGATCGATACTCCTTCAAATTCCTCGCAAAATTTATCGAATGAGTTTTTTCGATGGTCGCAGGTACCGGGAGCTCGGCAACCGGCGCTGCCGGGGTGGCCGGAACGGTCAGCGAACCGGGGCTGGGGATCGTTGCGGGACCTTTCGATAGGTCTGAGGCGCCCGCAGGCCCTGCACCTGTACCCTGCTGCTTGCCAAGGGCAGTGTCCGGGAGCAATGCATTAAGTTTCGCCTCGGAGGCTTTTTTTTTCGCAACCTTGGCCTGATCGAGGAGATCCTCCTCTCCTCCTTCAAGAAGCAGGTCTTCATCAACGGCTTTCTTGCCGGCATCCTTCACTGTTTGCGGAGACGCGGCGGATGGAGCGGTAGCGGCCGGTGTTGCGGCTGCGGGTGCCGGTGCAGCCGCGGGGGTAGAAGCAGGCGCCGGAGCAACGGGAGTTGCCGTTGCCGGGGTCGCTGAAGCAGGCTGCGGAGCCGGAGACGTGGATGGCGGCGTTGCGGCTGCGGGTGCCGGGGTCGCCGTAACCGGAGCTGCCGGTGCGGGTACCGCTGCAGAAGCGGGAGCAGGAGAAGCCGGCTTTGCGGCCGGGGTAATTAATGTCCCGCTGTCTTCAAGGTTGAGATTTTCCTGCGCAGGGGCCGGAGACCCCTTTGCCGTACCGGTGGTGGAATCGTGCATTCCACCGTTACCGGCCGTCTGGGCGTGCAGCGGCACGGTAGCGGCGAGCAGAAGAAAAACCACTATGGCGGTTGATCGGTAAATCATAGGGGTACTACCCACCTGGATCCCTCTTGTAAAACTACAGACCTGTGCGCTACGCCAGTTACATGCCTAATACGTCGGCCATCGAATAATATCCCGGTTCCTGATTCGCAAGCCACTGAGCGGCTGTCAGCGCCCCTCTCGCAAGAATGGAACGGCTGTGGGCAATATGACGCAGCTCGATGCGCTCGCCCATTCCGGCAAAGAGGACGGTGTGGTCGCCGATAATATCGCCTCCGCGTACCGCATGCATGCCGATTTCGTTTTTCGGCCGGTCATGCGATTCCACACCCGAACGTCCGTTGCGAACCGCCTGATCGTAGGGAAGGCCTATCGCCTCGGAACAGATTTCTCCCAGCCGTCGGGCGGTGCCGCTGGGCGCATCCTTTTTAAATCGGTGGTGCGCTTCAATGATTTCAATATCGAAGTCATTCTTCAAACGGGTGCTGACCATCCTGGTAAGTAAAAACAGAAGGTTGACACCAATACTCATATTCGGGCTGACAAGAATCGCCGAGTTTTTCGCCGCTTTTTCGGCAAGGGCCAGCTCTGCCGGCGAGAGACCCGTGGTGCCTGCCACAATGCGCATTTTTTTTTCGCATGCCCGATTAAACAGGGCACCGGTTGATTGCGGCGAAGAGAAATCGATGATAACGGCGGTTTCGGAAAACTCCTTGTCCGGTTCAGGGGTTACTGCGATACCCAGAGCGCCTCTGCCCAGCGCAAGTCCATAATCCTCACCCAGCTTCGGGTGGTTCGCCCTTTCGATGGATGCTACCAGGGAAAAGCGATCATCGGATAAAAGCGCTCCCGCTATTTCCATACCCATTTTCCCCAGGGCGCCATTAATGATAATCGGGAGCGGCACGAAGCATTCCTTTTCTAGAGAGTCGGAAATCCGTACTTTTGTAATACGCTGGTAAGTTCCGCTTTATTGCGCTGGGACATTGAAGTCAGCGGCAGGCGCAGAGGGCCGGCTTTCATGCCGATGAGGTTCATGGCGGTTTTCACCGGAATCGGATTGGTTTCAATAAACATGGATTGTGAAAGCGGCAGAAGTTCCTCATGAAGAGCAAGCGCCTTTGACAGATCCCCGGCTGAAAAGGCATCGATCATGGCAATCAATTTTCCCGGTTCAATATTGGCCACTACGGAAATGACCCCTTTGCCGCCGCAAGCCAGAATCGGCAGGGTGAGCGGATCGTCGCCGGAAAGGATCGCCAGCCGGTCGCCGCACCGGCGGTGAATTTCCGATACCTGCACGATTGAACCCGACGCCTCTTTCACGGCTACAATATTTTTGAACTCGCAGAGCCGTTCAACCGTTTCGGGCAGCAGGTTGACGCTTGTGCGCGAGGGCACATTATAAACTACCATCGGTATTTCGACCTGCCTGGCAGTCGCGGCAAAGTGCTGGTACAGCCCCTCCTGGGTGGGGCGGTTGTAATACGGGGTAATGCTCAGAATCGCATCGGCGCCGATTTCGCGCGCGTGGCGGGCTGCGGCGAGAGATTCCGCCGTATTGTTGGAGCCGGCGCCTGCAATAACCTGCACGCGCCCGCCCGCCTGCTCAATCGCTATATCGACGACACGGTTATGCTCTTCCCAGGATAGTGTTGGCGATTCGCCGGTCGTCCCGCAGGGCACGATGCCGGCGACTCCCTTTCCGATCAGGAATTCAATATGCGATCGGAGCGCTTCTTCATGTAACCCGCCGTTTTCGGCGAAAGGGGTAACGATTGCGACATAACAGCCACGAAGGACCATAACGGTCAATTCCTCTCTTTCGTTTTCATAGTAAAGGTTATTGCTGTTCCTCCTTCACAACCCAGACCTTAAGGCGGGCGGAAACATCACGGTACAGCTTGATGGTAACCGTATAGACGCCAAGCTGCCGGATAGGCTCTTCGAGATCGACCTGACGCTTCTCCACCTCAAATCCCTCTTTGGAGAGAAACTCGGCGATCTCCTGAGCGGTGACCGAACCGAACAGTTTATCCTCCTCACCGACTTTAACGGGAATGGTGCAGGGAATCTGTTCGATTTTTTCCGCGCGTTCCTGCGCCTGCTTCCGCTTGTGCTGCTCCCCGAGATCGGCTATCCGCTTGGATTCGGCAACGCGTTTCTTGTTGCCCTCGGTTGCCTGCACGGCAACACCCGTCGGGATAAGATAATTGCGGGCGTAACCATCCTTGACCGTAAGAACATCCATGGCTTTACCAAGGGTATCGTGGTCCTGAACCAGAACAATTTCCATAGTACTCTCCAATCCTTTTTTATTTAATATTTTCCGCGACAAACGGAATGAGCGCCAGATGCCGGGCACGTTTGATGGCTCTTGCCAGCCGCCGTTGATTTTTTGCCGTTACTCCCGAGAGACGCCGGGGCACGATTTTCCCGCGTTCGGTTATATAGCGGGAGATGATCCGGATGTCCTTATAGTCCGGTTCGATGCCGTTAGCCTCGAACCAGCATACCTTCTTCACTCTTTTCCTGCCGTTGAAACGACTGCCGCTTTCTTTATCTCTGAATCTTCTTTCAGGCATCATAATTTCCTCTTTTGAAGTAGTGTTGTGTCGGAAACCGGTCGCATGGGAAGGATGCTGTCGGGACTATTCCTTGCCATCGTCAGAATCATCCATTTTATCGGAATCGGTCCTTACCAGCGGACCCGGCTCCACAGGCTTATCCTTTTGCTCGAAAAAAGCGACGCGTTTGATGTCGTTTTTAACATTCCGGACAACGGTCTGGTGGCGGAGGACCTGCTCATCGAGCTTCATGTGATGTTCCAGGGCATTCACGATAGTGCCTTCACCCTCGTACAGGAAAAGGCAATAGAAGCCGATTTTCTTCTTGCTGATGGTATAGGCGAGGGTGCGTTTTCCCCAGACATCGGTTTTCTCGAAGACGGCATTCTGCTTCAGAAACTCCTCAATCTGTGCCTGCGCTTTCTGCAGCGTGTCGTCGGGAAGGGTTCCGTCAAACACGATCATTGATTCATAAGGTCTTTTCACTACGGTACCTCCTGTGGTCGTTATCGGCCCTGAACCTTTGCAGGAAGGATCAGAGCAGGGTTTTGTGCATACCTGCATGGCACTTATTTATGGCACCTATTTATTGAAAGCATTCATGACCGGCTCAATGCCGCTCTCCGCAAAGAGCTTGCACGCCTCAACAGCCTGCCGGATCACCGATTCCAGGATAAGCTCTTCTTCCGGAAAAAACGGTCCGAGCACGAAATCGATGGTTGGGCTGCCCGCAGGCAGGGGACCAATGCCGACACGCAGCCGGGGAAAATTTTCTCCGATATGCGCAATGATCGATTTCAATCCGTTATGGCCGCCGTCCGAGCCTCCGCGCCGGGCACGCATGGTACCCAGAGGAAGGTGGAAGTCATCGACTATGACGAGCAGTTTTTCTGCCGGGCAGTGGAAATCGCGCATGATCGACTCAACCGCCTCTCCGGACCGATTCATAAAGGTCAACGGTTTTACGACCATCGAATGCTTCGATTCAAAGAGCGTTCCTGCGGTATAATCGGCATCGGACCGGCTGCCGGCAACCGGGTTCACGAGTTCGGACGCAATCGCATCGGCCACCCGGTACCCGATATTATGCCGCGAATTAAAATACCGTTCACCCGGATTTCCGAGCCCGAAGAACTGCACATCCGTCGATTCCGGCATACCGGAATCGACTTTCCGTTTCCAGAAAAATGAAAAAAATCCCATTCCTTAAGCTTCGGGGAAGCGGCTTTACCGCCTACCGTCAAGCTTTATCCTTGCCTTTCGGGGCGCCTGATGCAGGAGCCGCTCCGCCGGCCGGGGCACCCTCAGCAGGTGTTGCCGCAGCGGCTTCGGCTTCGGCCGGCTTCGCAACCTCTTCTTCGCGGGTCGGATGCGTGACCACGGCAACCACCTCATCGCCCGGCGCCTTGATGGTGATATTCGGAATCGAAACATCACGAAAATGGATCGAGTCACCAATCTTCAGTTCCGTAACGTCGATAGAGATCTTATCCGGGATGTCGGCCGGCATACACTCGATTTTCACTCGCTTGACCGGATGGCCAAGCACGCCGCCGCTGTCCTTGACGCCGACCGGTATCCCCACCAGCTCGATGGGACAATCGACCGTAACCGTCCTATCCATTGCAACACGCTGGAAGTCGATATGCAGATACCGGTCGTTCTTGATGACATGGCGCTGCACCTCGCGTATGACGGCAACGGAAGTTTCCTGCCCACCGGCGATACCCAGATCGATCAGATGGGTAAGTTTCTTGCCCCGGACTATGGCGGCAAATTCGCGATTATCCACTTCGATGATGACCGGTTCTTTCTTTTCGCCATAATAAATTGCCGGCACCCATCCTTCCAGCCGTGCTTTCCGGGTATACGATTTTCCCGACCCTGTACGCGGTCGAGCTTTCAGCTTAATGATATCCACAGACATGCCTCCTCATTGGGTTCCAGATTAATCGGAATGCCGGAACGGGCCGGTGATCATTTCAGATGATCATTCTATTCGAAAAATCGGGCTGAGCGTAACCGCCGCAGCCGGACTATGGCTGGGGCGGAAGGATTCGAACCTCCGGATGCGAGGACCAAAACCTCGTGACTTGCCGCTTGTCGACGCCCCAGTTACAATACAGACAATTTCGTAATATATATCATGGAGGACGGTTTTTGGAAGTCAAAAAAGTTCAATTCTGCAGCTCTTTGACGAGCATAGTATCGATCTGCGAAACCACCGCCGGGGTGGTTTCGGGCCGATTCAATTCGCTTTCAAAGGCATCGAGCACCCGGTCCTCAATTTTTTTCCTGAGGTCATTGGTGATGGGATGCGCCATGTCCTGGAAGGAGCCGTCTTTTTTCCGGCGACTCGGCATCGAAACGAAATACCCTTGTGAACCGCTGATGACCTTGAGCCCCCGCACCACAAATTCATTATTGAAGGTAATGTTGGCAAAGGCTTTGAGCTTGTCCTCATTCTTGAGCGTTATGCGGACTTCGGTGATCTCCACGGAGTGCCCCCTCATGGAATACGATGAAGTATTGAAATTCCCCGCAGCAAACCGCCGTGACCGCGGAGCAGCCTGCCATTTTATATAGGTAAGTCAGCAAGAATTACCGGTAACTCCTGCTGCGTCTGTTCACCCTCGCCCGGGTGGCGGGCCGCCACCATTTCCGCTCAGATTGCTTCAACCGGAAGTTTGAGCGGATGGGTAAAACATTTGTCTGTAATATATATATAGTTTGAAAAGGAAGGATAAAATTTATAGCACGATAATCATTTTTTTGCAAAAATGAGGATGGTAACTATTATTTTATCCAATTCTGCCGCAGGCGGACTTACAATACCTTACGGTCGATTGCACAACGATGAATCCGAAAAAAGACCTGTTATCGCTCAATGAATTATCAGCCGGTGAATTACGCGCCATTCTATCGCAGGCCCGGGTGTTCAAGCAAAACCGGCTTGCGAAGGAGCGACGGATCTTCGCGGATCGAACCGCGGTGCTGATTTTCGAGAAGCCTTCCCTTCGCACCAGGATAACCTTCGAAACTGCAGTTCACGAGCTGGGCGGCCACGCCATTACCCTCACCTCCGAAAACGTGGGTATCGGCAAGAGGGAGAGCCCTGAGGATATTGCCCGTAACCTTGAGCGGTGGGTCCATCTCATCGTTGTCCGGACCTTCAGTCATGCTATGGTAGAACAACTGGCGAAATCGAGTTCTGTGCCGGTAATCAATGCGCTGACCGATATCCATCACCCCTGCCAGGCGCTTGCCTTTGCCTTGACTCTTGATGAAAGGTTCGGGGCGGATTCCCTTAAAAATATTGCCTTTATCGGCGACGGTAACAATGTCTGCAACTCGATTGCCCTGCTCTGCGCAAAGCTTGGCTATCGGTTCACCGTAGCCTGTCCGCCCGGGTATGAACCGTCCCCCGAACTGTGGGGTCATATCCGGCGCATAGCTGCGGACTCGGGAGCAGTCCTTACCATAGTCCACGACCCGAAAGAGGCTGTGGCCGGCGCGATGGCCGTTTATACCGACGTCTGGGCCAGCATGGGTCAGGAAAATGAGGCTGCAAAACGTGCCCGCGACTTTGCGGCCTTTCAGGTAAACGCGGACCTCCTCTCCTGCGCCCCTTCGGACGCCGTGGTTTCGCATTGTCTCCCTGCCCATCGGGGTGAAGAGATAACCAGCGAAGTTCTTGATTCAAAACAATCGGTAGCTTTTGATGAAGCGGAAAACCGGCTTCATGTTCAGAAGGCAGTGATCGATCACCTGGTTTCATGACCTGCGAATAATCAAAGGACGGTTCCATGCAAGAATCACGGGTTCCCTTCGGCATCAATGGCCTCGATGAAATGATCATGGGCGGTATGCTCCCCGGGAGCGCAAATCTCCTTGAGGGCGCGCCGGGAACGGGCAAGACAACGCTGGCAATGCAGTTTATTTACAACGGCATTACCCGCTTCAATGAGCCGGGCCTTATTATCACCTTCGAAGAATTTCCGCAACAGTACTATCGCGATGCCCTCCAGTTTGGCTGGGATTTTAAAAAACTCGAGGAGGAGGGAACGCTGAAGGTCATTTTTTCCGATCCGCAGACCGCGCTTGAGGAACTCAGCAAAGTCGACGGTCGCTTCGTAACGCTCATCGAAGAGATGGGCGTGAAACGCGTGATCGTTGACAGTACCACCCATCTTGAGGCCCTTGCGCTCGATCCGATTGAATTGCGGGAAATTGAACGCAAGTTCATCAACGCCCTGAAACGTGAAGGGGTCACGAGCATTCTGCTGCGCGAAAATGATAACCTGCTGGGCCAGGTTGCGCAGGTAACCAGCAAGATACCCTTCATAGTCGATTCCTACATGTTGCTGCGGTACGTCGAGATCGACAGCTGCATAGAAAAAGCGATCTGCGTGCTGAAAATGCGCGGCAGCGATCATCAGAAGGACATTCGTTGTTTCAGGATCACACCCCACGGCATCGAGGTCGAGGAGAAGTTTGCGGGCCGCGAAGGAATCATGAGCGGTACCGCCCGGGCGACGCCGCAGGATGCATTTGTCAATGTTTTCGGAAAAAAGAAATGAACCTTCCGGGAGCCATGAATATCCGGATAGCGCTGTTTGCCGGCTACCTGCTCTGTTTCGTGGCTCTGAATCTCATTGCATTCCTGATCTCGCTTTTTTACCGGAAAAAATTGCACCACCCCTCCCCGCGATTCGGGTTTATTGCCGCCATAGTGCTCGCCGGTGCCTATTGCCTGTCCTGTATCGGTATCAAGGGTGCCTCGACATCGGTACGGGGAATCGAACTGCTGTTTCTCGGAGTCGGGGCGCTCGCCTCGGTATCCAGCACCATTCGCCTCTTTTTAACGATGAGAAAGGTACAGAAGTAACGGCATGGTGGAATTCCTTGCTAAAATCATGCTGGACGCGTCCCTTATAACCAGCATGCTCATTCTCGCTTATTTAAGCCGCAAAATGGGGAATGCGCTGAAAATCCGTCCCTATTATGTAATCCTTTTTGTAGCGGCAATGGTCATTGCCGCGGCAAGCGGCATCGATGCCGGCATGAGGGCCGTCACCATCATGGCATCGCCGCTTATATCTCTTGTAACTCTTGTAATGCGGGTATGCGCCGGGGTAGCCGCTCTGTGCGTATGCCTTCGCTACTGGAGCTGGCTTTTTTCAGAATTTTTCGGGAGGTAAGATCGAAATGGCTGAGCGCACTAAAATATTGATTATCGACGACGATAAGGATATCGCCGACCTGGTAAAGCTTGTTCTCGAAACCGCAAATTTCGAGGTTGAGGCGGCATCATGCCCCGAGTCCGCCTATGACAAAGCCAGGGACTATCGGCCGGATGCCATTCTCCTCGATCTGCGCATGCCCAAGGTGGATGGATGGACTATTTTTAAGCAGATCCGTGATGACAACACCTTCGATGCCGTGCCCATCGCGATCCTGACGGCAAAATCGAAACAGGTTGATCAGATGGTAGGGCTTCACATCATGAATGCCGATGCGTATATTACCAAACCTTTCGGGAAACGGGAATTGATCGACAAAACTTATGAACTTATCGGAAAAAGAAAAAAACCATAATATTCTTGTCGTTGACGATGAAGCGGATGTCCTCGAATTCCTCCGGATGTTCCTGGACAGTCTCGGCTGGGAGGTTACCACTGCGCCCTCGGTGGCCGAGGCACGGGTGGAACTCGATCACGGCCGGTACTTCCTCGTATTAACCGATATCGCCATGCCGGATATGGATGGGTATGAATTCATGTGTTACCTGCAGGAAAAGCGGGTTGATTCGCAGGTTATCCTCATGACCGGGTTCGGGTACAACCCGCACCATACCCTTGTCAAAATAAACAAGTCGCTTCACTACCCCTGCCTCTTCAAACCCTTCGACCGCACCAAGGTCGCCGAGTCGGTACTCCTTGCCTGGAAGGAGTACCATTCCCTTCCGGCGGTTCCGGGGCTTGATGGAACAGGCGTTACGCAGGCCGAACAGGCGTCGCCCGCCCCGCCCACGGCGCAGTAATCATAGTATGCAAAGTAAAAATATCGTCATCAAGGGTGCCCGCGAGCACAACCTGAAGAATATCAGCGTGTCCATTCCGCGGGGCAGCTTTACGGTCGTCACCGGTCTCTCCGGATCGGGCAAGTCCTCGCTTGCCTTCGACACCCTTTACTCCGAGGCGCAGCGGCGGTTTGTCGAATCGCTCTCCGCCTATGCCCGGCAGTTCCTGGGCCTCATGGAGAAGCCCGACGTCGATTCCATCGACGGCCTCTCGCCCGCCATTTCCATCGAGCAGAAAACCGCCGGGCATAACCCCCGTTCCACGGTCGGCACCGTTACCGAGATCCATGACTACCTGCGCCTGCTGTATGCACGGGCCGGAACGCCGACCTGCTGGAAGTGCGGACGCGTCATTACCAGCCAGACCGTCCAGGAGATCGCCGACCAGGTCATGGAGCTGCTGGCAGGAACCCGGTTCCAGATTCTCGCCCCGGTCATCTCCGGACGCAAGGGCGTCTATAGGGAGCTGTTCGATAAGCTCCAGAAGGACGGGTATGCCCGGATCCGGCTGGACGGGGAGGTGCGTGCGCTCGACGAAGAGATCAAACTCGACAAAAACAAGAAACACTCGGTCGAGGTGGTAGTCGACCGGCTGGTTTCCGGGCCCTCCCTCCGGTCGCGGCTGACCGAGTCGCTCGAAACGGCGCTTAAAATGAGCGCAAACGGCACCGTTCTCATCGATGCCCCGGGCGCGGAAGTCCGGGTCTTTTCCGAGCGGCTCGCCTGCCCGGATTGTCACATAAGTATCGACGAACTTTCGCCGCGGATGTTTTCATTCAACAATCCCTTCGGTGCCTGCGAGGCGTGCAGCGGGCTCGGCTACCTGCTGGAGATCGATCCGGCCCTCATCGTGCCCGACCCGACGCTATCGCTTGACGAAGGCGCCATTGCGCCCTGGAGCGCGTCCGCCACCATGGGCTCGTGGAACCGCCAGATCCTCGTATCGGTCTGTAAACATTACGCCATTCCGCTTTCCCGGCCGTACCGCGACCTCACCGAAAAGCAGCGACGTACCCTGCTTTTTGGATCCGGGGGCGAACGCATCCACATGCGCTGGGAGGCGAGGTCAAGGGAGGGGTACGGCGAATTCATGCGCGATTTCGAGGGCGTGATTCCGAGCCTCATGCGCCGCTACCGGGAGACCGCCTCAGAGGACATCCGGCGCTGGATCGAGGGATTCATGGCGCAGCGCGAATGTCCCACCTGCAAGGGTGCGCGGCTCAAGAAGGAGAGCCTCGCCGTGCTCCTGGGCGGAAAGAATATCGCCGAGCTTTCCGCCATGCCCATCGGCCTGGTCCATGCCTTTCTCGACGGTGTTACGCTCACCGTGCGGCAGGAGAAGATTGCCGCGCCCATATTCAAGGAGGTCCGGCAGCGTCTCGATTTTCTCACGAACGTCGGGCTTCCCTACCTTACCCTCGGCCGCGCCGCCATGACGCTTTCCGGCGGGGAGTCGCAGCGCATCCGGCTCGCCACGCAGATCGGCTCCCGGCTTACCGGGGTCATTTACATTCTCGACGAGCCGTCCATCGGATTGCATCCGCGCGACAACGGCAAACTCCTCGACACGCTCCACGCGCTTCGCGATCTCGGTAATACGGTGGTGGTTGTCGAGCACGACCGCGATACCATGCTCGCCGCCGACCACCTGATCGATATCGGGCCCGGTGCCGGGAGCGCCGGCGGCAAGGTCGTTGCCGAAGGGACGCCTGCCGAGGTCGCTAAAAACCAGACCTCCCTTACAGGCGCCTATCTTTCGGGCCGGAAGTCAATTCCGCTGCCGCGGACGCGCCGCACCGGGTCGGGCGAAAGCATAGCCCTGCACGCTGCCTCGGGCCATAATCTCAAGGCGATCGATGCGGAGTTCCCCCTCGGGACCTTCATCTGCGTCACCGGAGTGTCCGGATCGGGCAAAAGCACGCTCATCAACCATACGCTCCTCCCGGTTTTAGCCCAGAAGCTCTACCGCTCCCGGACGACCGCGCTTCCCCACGGCGCCTGCGACGGGGTGAAGTACATCGACAAGGTGATCGCCATCGACCAGTCGCCCATCGGGCGCACGCCGCGGTCCAACCCGGCGACCTACACCAAAACCTTCGACCAGATCCGCGACCTCTTCACCATGCTCCCGGAGAGCAAGATCCGCGGGTACAAGCCCGGGCGGTTCAGCTTCAATGTCAAGGGTGGACGCTGCGAAACCTGCGAGGGCGACGGGGTCCTGCGCATCGAGATGCACTTCCTGCCGGACGTCTACGTTGAATGCGAAGCCTGCAAAGGCAGGCGATACAACCGGGAAACGCTCGAAATTCTCTTCAAGGGAAAGAGCATCGCCGATGTCCTGGCCATGACGGTCGACGAAGGCCTCCGCTTTTTCGATGCACTGCCGGCCATCAAGGTAAAGCTTGCGGTCCTCTCCCAGGTGGGGCTCGGGTATATACGCCTGGGCCAGGCAGCCAACACGCTGTCGGGCGGTGAAGCGCAGCGGATCAAGCTTGCCGCCGAGCTTGCACGGCGCGCTACCGGGAAGACGTTCTATATCCTCGACGAGCCGACGACCGGCCTTCACTTCGAGGATATCCTGATGCTCCTCCTGGTCATCCAGGAGCTGGTTGACCGGGGAAACACGGTGGTGGTCATCGAGCATAACCTCGACGTCATCAAATGCGCCGACCATATCATCGACCTGGGTCCCGAGGGCGGAGATGCGGGCGGCAGGATCGTCGCAACCGGGTCGCCGGAGGAGATTGCGAAAAATCCGAAGTCGGAGACCGGGAGATATTTGAAGCCGTACTTGAAGTAGGAATATTACAGGCTAATGCTTTGGTGGGGGAACCGAGCTTAATGCAAAAGCCTTTGGTGGGGGAACCGCTTAGGNNGCGGGGTCTTTGGCACACCCCTTCCTGCGGAGGTGCGCGGCTATGTTTGCCTTCGGCAAACGCTCGCGCACCCCCGCAACGCTCCCATTAGGTAGAAAAACCCGGGAAAATCAAAACCGGCAAATCAAAATAATGCGATACCCCATCGTCAATCAATGTAAAATCTGCTCAGCACCAGCCAGAACATCCTCAACCATAATCCGATCCAGACAAGACCGCTCACAGCTTTCCTCCGGCCTTTTCACTCTATGGCACGGAGAACAGTCAACCTTTTTATAAACGATCCCGACCCGTTGTCCCCGCGGCGACCAGGTTACCGGATCGGATGGTCCAAAAATGGCTACTACAGGGCAATCCACGGCCGCTGCAAGATGGGCGACGCCGCTGTCGTTGCCGATGAAGAGCCGGCAGCCCGAAAGAAATGCCGCCAGAGCAGGAAGCGATGGTTGATCGATACAAATGTCTCCGGAAGGAACATCGAACGGAACGTCCGCCGGACCCCTGATCCATGCAATCGGTAAACCACACCTGCGCAGATGGGCCGCAAGCTCCCGGTAGCGATCGATCGGCCAATTTTTCAGGGCCGAACCGCTGCCCGCATGCAGCGCGACCGGAGCGATGCCTCCCGGAAGCAACTTGAGGGATTGCGCGAAAGCATCCGCGGAGGGCGACAGCCGCGGGGATCTCTCCTGCAGGGCCAGTGTCGCCGGATCGGCAAAAAGCGAAAGATGATAATCGACGACATGTATTCCGGGGCTCGCAGGGAAAGGCTCCTGCGAGTGAAGCTCCGCTATTGCGCTTCTACGGAGATTCGCACGCAGGGGAGAGGGGCTATGAGTAAAAACAACGGCGGCGTCGAAAAGGGTGAGAAGATTCGCGGCGGCAGGTGAATAATCATCGCCAAAAAGCGGGACGAATCGGGAGGAGTCGATGTCCCAGGATTCGTCGATCAGCCCGGCGTCGAGCGAGAGGGCGCCGATGGCGGAATTCCCGAGGAGAACGAGCTTATCGATCGGCCTGCGGTTTTTCCAGAGCGCGAGGGCAGGGAGGGTGGCGATGAAGTCCCCGAGGGCGCCGGTGTGGTAGAGGAGGGTGGGCATGGGACAAAAATACTGGAAGGCGGGGGGAAGAGATTATGGTCCAGTGTTACTGCGCGGGTGGGGAAACCATTTCATGGTTTCCCCTGGCCTGAAGCCACCAAAGCGCGTCTTCAGGCACACCNNTTTGCCGAGAGCCCGGCGGAGGCGCGCCGGAGGGCACCCTTCAGGGTGCCCTCCGGAACGCCCAGATGTTGACTTTGAATTTGGATTTGTAATTGTTACAAAATTATGCTGTCAAGAAATGTGACTGCATTCCTCATTCTTTCCTTCCGCCAGCTCCTTCAGCCTCACCCTCTCCGTCGCATCCTTTCCCTTCCCCATCCCCTTCACCATACACCACGCCGCATTGAGTCTTGCCAGGTTCAGCGAAATCTTTTCCGCATCCAGCGCAAATTCCTCCCCGACATCTTCAAATTCCACGGTCGCAAAATTAAACGGGCAGCTCGCCGCAATCCGGTCGGTAAAATCCGAACTTCGCAGCAGCAGGCCGTGGGTGCGGCAGATGAGCGGTCGGGCGGCATAGATGCGGCAGGTGTCGTCGGTCAGGAACGGACACCACTCGTCATTCGCCGGATCGGGGAGGGGGGACCGCAGGGCTTCGGGATGAGCCGCGCAGTGGCCGGCAATGACCGCGGCTTCGATCTGGTTGACCGAAGAGAGCGTGCAGCAGATGCCGCAGCCGGTCGCGCAGGCGAACTGGTCCGGGAAGCGGGCGACGACGCGCTGCCAGAATGCATCGCACCAGGCGGTGAGCTTTGAATATCGGTCGAGAATTTCCTGTGATGTTGCCATGGGCGGCGGGAGGGCTACCTCAATCGAGTCCGGCGGTCAGTTTTCCGTCCATGATGACGAGGCCCTTGAAGAACTCGCCGGCCGTGCCGGCGGACTTGAATGAGCGCGGACCCTTGCCGGTGCCGATGAAGAACCCGACCCGGTAGATGCTCTCGCCCGCCGCCGCTTCCCGCGATTCTATATGGACGCCGAGCATATCGAGCCGGCAGTTTTTCCAGAGCTGGGGCGCGTTACGCTCCCCGCCCGGCAGGTAGTAGAGCCCCTTGGTGCGGCCCCAGATGAACTGGAACAGGAGGTGGGTGCCGATGCTTGCCCAGAAGGACGGGCACTGGACCTCCCGGAAATTGCGTTCGCGGGACGGGAAAGTCTCGCGCAGGGAACCGCTGTAGAATTCCAGATTCTCGCCGGTCCAGTGGTCATTGACCAGATAGAGGGGTGAGAGGTACTGCTCGAAGACAATGAGCTGCGTTTCGGCGAAGATCTCATCGAAGACGATCATGCCGTCGTCGCCCCAGGTCTGGACCCTGACCTGCCGTTTGAGCACGGGCGCCCCGGCGGCGTTGTAATAGCGGATGAGCCCGTAGGTGTCGAACCCCTCGCGCAGAAGGCGGTCGATGTGAAATACCGTGTCTGAGGACTGGACATGGTTTGACACCTGCGGGATGCCGAGCAGGTTCGCCTTGACCGGCATCAGGAGTTCGGGCTGCGAGTGGACCGAGAAGCCGACGACCGGATGGTCGCCGAGCGCCTTCCAGGCCATGCTGCGCGTGGTGCGGAAATTACGGCGATAGCACACTTCCACATAGGGGTAGATGTGGCGTGAATCGCCCATATTTTCGATTTGGGCGGTCGCGGCCGGGGAGGTCGGCTGTGCCGAGAGCGGCAGGCAGGCGAGGAGCGCGAGCTCGAGGCCGACGTTGCTCTGGAAGAGCAGGTTCCAGCCGTCCGGATGCTGTTCGAGCCCGTATACCCACGGTCCTTCGTTCTCCTGCGTTGTCAGAAGGCAGTTGTCCATCCAGGAGAGCATGTGCGCGGTCAGGCTCAGCGCCCGGGGATTGTTGTGCAGTAGCCCCCAGGCAAAAGCGAACGGCCGGGGAATGAACATCGGCAGATCATGGCTGCCGGGCGCATAGATGAGCCCCATGGGCAGGCAGAAGCGCAGGAGCAGGTCGAAGGTGCGCTGGTGCGTCTTGCGGAACAGGCAACGCGGAGGCGTTCTCTGGTGCAGGGTATAGGCAGCAGTGGCCAGAACGATCCATGCGCTGTACGTCAGGAGATCGGGGTGGAAGAAACCGTGATTTTCGGCCGTCATATCCGGGAACAGGTTTTCGGTGGTGACGGCGCGGGCAAGGGAGCTGCCGAGAAACGGTGAATGGTCGGCGCGATCGAGGATACTCGAAGCGATGTTGACCGACCAGAGCTGCAGGGCGCGTTCCCACTTTTTGACATGGGCATGGTCCGGCAGGAGGTTGATCGCCCAGGCGAGCGCCAGGGTATCGATGACATTCTCCTCCACCTTGGTGTCGATTGCACAGCCGCCGGGCGGCATGACGCCGATGAAACGGTCCGCTTCGAATGCGACGACCCGCCCGATTCCCTCGATAGCCTTCTCGTCGAGAATGGAGCGGCACAGCACCCCGCACAGGCCCAGGAGCGTCGCCCAGAGGCTCGAACGCCAGTTCTCGCCCCAGCGTTTCCGATCGAGAAACGTATCGACGTCACGGGTGCCGGTCAGGTGGGTTTCGCATGCCCATTGCACTCCCCGGCGTATACGGTCGGTGAGCTCCTCGCGCGAAATGATGGCGTTTAAGAGCTCCGTCTGATCGCGGTAGATAAAACTTCCCAGAAGGCAGAGGACATTGACATGAGGCCGTATCACGTATTCGATGACCGGGGATGAAGAGCCCACCGACCGCATATTGAAACTCGTAGGATCGATACTGCCGAACAACCCAGTGGTATCATCGATTGGTCGCCAGGATTTTAAATACGACGGGATGCTCCTCGAAAGCAATCGCAGTATTTTCAGCGGTTCTATATTTTCGGTAAAATTAAGCATCTGTTTTCAGGTGGCCTTATTCCCGCAGGCATGAAGAGGAGGCAGGTGTCCACCATCGGTGAAAATTTCCGGTATAAAATCGGAAAGCGTCCTGCCCGACGGCGTCCACTCGATCCCGTGTCAGGGAATCGGTCGTTCCATGGGGTAGATGGTGATCGAATTTTTTTCCGCAGAGGCCTTGCACTTTTTCACGAATTCACGAGCGGTATTGGAGTCGTACATGACAACAAAACCATCGCCGAAAAATCGCGGCAGCCGATCTCCCTTGAGCCATGCTCCGTTGAGAGAAACCAGTTCGCGCAGGAACGATGTATTGTCTCCGGAATACCCGATGCCGATGTATGCCATGATCCCACTCTCCCGCCCCGCAATGCCAGACCCTGCTGCAACGGTATTAAAATTAATTAATTCTACCTCGATTTCCAAAACCCATCGTAATTTGAAAGAGGTGAGGAGGCCGGCTGCCGACAGGGTAGGGAGGAAGCTGCAAAAGTTTGTGGCGGCAATTCGCTGGATGTATTTTGAGACCTGTTTTTCCTGTGGGGCTGTAGCTCAGCTGGGAGAGCGCGACGTTCGCAATGTCGAGGCCAGGGGTTCAATCCCCCTCAGCTCCACCATTCATTTTATTCATGCTGAGTGGGGGCCGGTTGTAAAATGCCTCTCCTTTTCGATAAAGTCCGTACCGGAATCGGCATAGCGAGCGAATTACAAATATTTCCTTACCTATAGAAGATGGCAGGCTGCTTCGCGGTCCGCGCAGCTTGCTGCGGGGAGCTTCAATGG
The DNA here is from genome assembly GCA_003164335.1 of Fibrobacterota bacterium. Classification (GTDB taxonomy): domain Bacteria; phylum Fibrobacterota; class Chitinivibrionia; order Chitinivibrionales; family Chitinispirillaceae; genus BOG-1184. The sequence continues at coordinate 20,023 of PLTF01000140.1, read as the reverse complement.
CCGTTTTGGACCTTTCTGAACGACTCCTTACCGCTTCCCTCCGGATAGCGAGTTCCACATTGTGGACAATATTTTTTCCATCGGTAGCGAACTCCTCTATGATATTCATAAATTTGAACGGATAGATTCGCCTCTCATGACGGATCAAGAGATACATGGCGCATAGAAAAACAGCTTTTATCCTGATTTTTATTCTGGCCGCAGCCGGATCGGTTCTCCCTGCCGCTGCCCCTCAATTTAATCAATTTGTCAATTACACCTCGGTTCTTCAGGTCAATAGCTTCGCAATTAACGGCAATATTTTGTGGGTCGCAACGAGCGGCGGACTGTATCAATACAATTGCACGACCGGGAGCGGAACCTTATTTTCCGATCCGACGCTGTTCCCGGATTTAAACCTGACGAGCCTTTCTCTCGATTCAAACCATATCCTCTGGATCGGCAGCAATGCGGGCTATCTCTACGAACGATCGCCGCAGGGAACGCAGCGAACTTTCTCCTCCTATTTCAGCTCAGGGTGGCAAATTACGGGACTTCTCTCCCGCGGGCGCTACCTTATTGTCGGATCGACCAAAGGGTGCAGCGTTTTCGATACGGTAACCCACATGTCCATTCAGAATGCGGCAGGATTCGGTTCCGGAATGCCGAGCCCGAAGGTATATTCCATGGCCGCCTATCGTGATACCCTGCTACTGGGATGCGTACGCGGACTCGCAAAGCTTGCCATCGGCGGGACCGGGCTTCAGGACTCTAATTTTTTCGACCCTTCGATCTGGACCATCGATAGTTCGGTCGGCTTCCCGGTTGAGGCAATAATTACCGGCAGTAATGGGTATCAGGCACAGCAGTACCCGGCAGCAATGCTCGGTGGCCATCTGGTCGGCAGCGCACCAAACGAGGATACCCTGCAGCTCTCCGCCCTCGGTGTTCTTTCTGTCGATACACAAAATGTCCTGACGCTGCCCAGCTCAGTAACTACTATTATGGCCGATACGGTAAACGGCAGGCGCCGGTGTCTCATCGGAACCCTCTACAATTATTTTTATTTCTGGACCGGCAGCGATACGGTCGGAGTGCCGATCGAGGGACCCACCTTTTCCAACGTAACTAAAGTATATGTCGATAAAGAAGGACTGGACTGGGCTTGTGCGGGCAAACAAAATGCGTTTAGTAACAACCCCTGGTGGGAGGGGATTAGCGTATTGCAAAATAGCACCTGGCAGATTTACAGCCCCGTGAAATTCCCGTCGATGGCAGGCTGGGGAAGCACTCCCGAACCAGGCGGGTTCAATGCGGCGGTTGAAGATCGGTCCGGCAATATGTGGTTCGGCTCCCGGGGAGGGCAGGTAAAGTTTTATGACCGCGGATCGAATTCCTGGCTTGCGTATTGCCCCGGCGTAAATGATGTCAGCGGCGGATTGTTTCTCCAGTCACCTAACTGCGGATGGGGAATCTGCGATGGAATGGCGCTCGACTCGTCCGGATACCTTTGGATTGCTTCGTGGCAAAATAATACTGGAGCCGTGCTCTGCTACGATCCGCGAACCGGGCCGACCCCGACCGCCGGCAACTATCGCTACCTCCTTCCAAAGACCGATTCCCTCTGGTCCCAGAATTACAACATGATATGCGTGGATGCGGCCCATAATATCATCCTCGGGGAGGGGGGGCTGGCTGAAGAGGAACCGGCTCCGACCGGTAAATTCGTTGTCCTTTCGTATATGGGAAACCCTCTGGCCGGCACAATCACCTGTAAATACCATACCGCCTTCGGCAGCCAGATGTCCTTTGTCGATGCTGCGGCAACCAGGGATTCCCTTACTTTCATCGCCTCGTCTGAAGGTATTTATACCTATTCGGCATCGAATAATATATTGAGTTCGGGCCTGCGCCATATATTGTCGACCAGTAACTCTTTTACGGGCTCCGATTCGTTGATAGATACAACATTGACGGGCGTTCAGGCTCTCAAGATGCAGGATGACCGTTACCTGTGGCTGGGAACCTCGGACAGCGGCCTTGTCCGGTACGACCTCACTACCGGTACGAAAATGACCGTTGGGATGACGCAGGGATTGATTTCAAATAATGTCCAGAGCCTGGCCATCGACCGGAAAAACGGTGTCCTTTGGGCCGGTACCGACAAAGGAGTGTCCCGGTTTTCAATAGGCTACAGCACCGTTCCGGCGAACAATAATTCACCCTTTGTCTACCCAAACCCTTTTTCTAAACATCGCAACCAGACTATTGTCTTTGAAAAACTTCCGCCTGCAAGCAAGGTCTGCATTTACACGCTGTCGGGCACGCTGGTTGCGGTCGCGACGGTGACGGATCAAAGCATTTCCGGGACCGTATGCGCCTGGGCACCCCCTGCCGGAATCGTCCCGGGAATATATCTTTATACTATTCAATCGTCCGGCAACAGCAGTCGCGGCAGGATCATTATCTCGCCCTGATCTGCGGGGCTCCTCTATCCATGGCAAGGATCGAAGTCGGGGCATGAACATGAAGCGCCGCGTCATTGCCGATGCGGCAAACGTTTCTACGACCAACCTCATTATCGCCGGTACACAATTTCTTGAAATACTGGTCCTGGCCCGAACGCTTTTGCCTGCAGATCTTGGGGTTATCGCACTGCTTGCAGTAATTCTCGGTTTTGGCCGATCGGTCGCCGACCTGGGTACCGGGACTGCCCTCATCCATTTTCAATCCCTCTCCCGCAGGGCATTCTCCACGATCTACTGGTTCCTGGTTCTCTCAGGCGTCGTTCTTTTTGGTTTCGGAATTGCCGCCCATTATCTGCTCGGGGCATTCCGGCCGGCATCGCCGCTTTCTCCCTATATCGGATGGATCGGTGTCTGTTTCCTGCTTTTTCCCATCGGCGGTCTCTATCAATTTCAGTTTCAGAAGGAGTTGCGTTTCCGGCGCATGGCGGTCATCGAAATCGCCGCTCGGTGTATCGGGACCGCGACGGTCGTGGCGCTTGTTCTAACCGGCCATGGCGTTTTTTCGTACGTTGCAGGTCAGATCCTGTACAGCGGAGTCAAATCGCTGTCGCTTTTGATCGCCGGATTCGGATTGCTCCGACCGGCACTGGTCCTCGATCTTGCCGAAGCGGGAGCAGTCCTTCGGTTTGGCGCTTTCCAAATGGGAGAACGGCTGGTTACATACCTGGCTGCGAACGTCGACTACCTTATCATAGGTAAATTTCTCGGCATGCGGGAGCTCGGCTTCTATAAAATTGCCTATGAGCTGGTGGTGGCGCCCCTTCGCATGATCAACCCGATTTTCGGTTCCCTCGCCCTGCCGCGATTTGCAAAAAGCCAGCATGACGACCGTGCCTTGCGGGAAGGATTTCTTGCCACCGTGCGCCTCCTGAGTATGTGCACCTTCCCTCTTCTTTTCGGGCTTTGTGCGACCGGGCGGGTTTTCATCCCGGTTATGTACGGGCCGGGGTGGGACCGTGCGGTACCGATCATCTGGCTTTTAACCCTCATGGGGCTCTGTAAAATTCTCGGAAACCTTTCCGGTTCCATCATCATCGCCAAGGGGCGGGTGAAAGTCGGGCTGGTCTGGAATTGCATCATTGCGGCGGGAAATGGGGCCGCATTCATGCTGGTCGTCCATTCCGGGGTCGCTGCAATTGCGGCAGCCTATTCCCTCCTTTCCATCGTGTTCCTCATCATAAGTTTCCCATACTATTACATGTCAACGATCGGGCTCCGGCTGCAGGAGTACTTCGGAAGCTTCATGATACCGGCGCTTTTCAGCGGTGCCATGGCTGCCGTCGTTTTCGGCGCCTCCGCAGTGCTTCGGAGTGCCCGACTGTGGCCACCGGGAGAGCTTGCAATTCTCGTATTGATCGGCATTACCGTCTATTCGGCAATGACTTTTGCCGCCATGGGGAATCGGGCCGGTCAGATCGTGCGCAGCATACGAGATCGCGATGGCTCCTCGCTATTGGACCTTCTTGCCGGCAGGCAAGGTTCGGGTACCGGAATTGTCCGACAGATCGGATCCGGAGGAGATTCCGTATGAAATCACCCGCCGGTCTCCGCATCGCAGGCATCCGCCCGGCCGAACGAAATGAATGGGACAGGGCCTGCCTGAACTGCGAATACGCGACCTTCTTCCATACCCCCGCGTGGGTCGATCTCTTTGCGAAAACGACCGGCGGGGCGATGGCTCCGGCTACAGAGGCCATCACCTTCAGCGATGGCCTCTCGGCAATCCTGCCGCTGGCCCGTCGCCGGTATCTGGGCGGCCTGGTGCGGCTGTATTGGTCGATGCCGGCTCACACTTTCGGCGGCTGGATATCGGAACATCCATTGACCGCTGAGCACGCCCGGCTTCTGGCGGGACACCTCGGAAAACTGCAGGACCTGCAATGGCGGGAAAATCCCTATGATCCGGCACTTGCATCCATTGCGTTGCCGCGTGCACACCGGGATTTTACCCATACGGTAGACCTCTCGGGGGGGATTTCGGCGGTCGAGGACCGGTTCGATTATGCGCACCGTAAAGCAGTGCGAAAAGCCGTAGCTTCAGGCGTTACTGTCGCCGAAACGGAACTTTTTGAAGAGTGGGAGAGTTATTTTTCGCTTTATGAGGCTTCCCGTGCCCGTTGGAAGGAACGGCGGATAGCCCGGGGGGGAGGGTATCCTCACTCGCTTTTCACAGCTATTTACGAAAGCAGGAACGAGGGACGCAAGCTCTGGCTTGCGAGGGTTAATGGAATCCCAGCTGCAGGAATCCTGTGCTTTTACTGGAATTGCCATGCGGTGGCGTGGCTCGGTGCAGGGAAAGCGGAGTATTTCATGTATCGACCGAATAATCTGCTGTACGAATATGCCATCCGGCACGCAGCCGGACAGGGATACCGCTGGTTCGATTGCAACCCCAGCGCGGGGCTGCGCGGCGTCATTGAGTTCAAGGAGCATCTGGGAGCGGTGTCGCGACAGTCGCGTGTTGTCGAAAAGAAAACCGCATTGCGTCGGGCGGCGGAACGGGTAAGGAGCCTTTTCCGATGAGGCGGTGCATCGCTAATCTCCTTGGCGCGATCATTTCTGCAACCGTCCTGTTGCTCCTGACTTGCGACGGCTGCAACAAGAATCCTGTTTCCCGTACGGGATTTGCTACCCTTAAAGTTACCTGTGAAGGGGAGGGCCGGGTCGACGGGATCCCGACCGATACGCTGCAGCTTACTGGAACCCGCCTGACCCTGACCGCGATTCCCGACAGCGGGTATCTATTTGTCGGCTGGCAGGGACTATCCTATACCGAGGCAAACCCGCTCGTTTTCACCATCCGGGAGAACCTCTCTCTTGTCGCTTGTTTCGCAAAGCCGCCGGCAGGGCTCGTCCCTATCCATGCAAACGGCGGATCGTTTGCAATGGGTTCATCGGACAGCATGGCCCAATCCTACGAGCATCCGGTCCATACCGTACATTTTGCGCATGACTTTTACCTGAGCCCCTGTCCCGTCATGCAAAAAGAGTATGCTGCCCTGATGGGTGTCAATCCGAGCGCCGCCGTTGGAACCGCGGGTGTCGGAGACAGCTTTCCGGTATTCAATGTAACCTGGTACCAGGCCGTGCTCTATTGCAACCGGCGCAGCAAGGCCGAAGGGTACGACACCGTTTATTCGTATTCGGCAATCTGTACCGATACCATTTGTCCCTGGGTGCTTGAAAACCTTGCCATCAACTACAACCGGTTCGGGTACCGGCTGCCCACCGAGGCTGAGTGGGAGTACGCCTGCCGGGCAGGGACGACTGCGGATTATTACTGGGGCGGCGGAGCAGCGGCGGAATCCTCCGCAGTAAAGTATGCCTGGTACTTTGCCAATTCCCGCGGGCAGGCGCAGAAGGTGGGGCAACTGAAGCCCAACCCGCTGGGACTCTACGATATGGCCGGAAACGTGGCACAGTGGGTAAACGACTGGCTGGCCTATTACCCGGATTCCGCAGTGACGGACCCGATCGGGCCGTCGCAGCTCTCGCAGGCCGACTATGAAGCGTCAAGCAACCGCCCGCTTCGGGGCGGATCGTACCGGCTTGGAGCGGCCTACCTCCGATCGAGCTGCCGGCAGGGACCCTACGTTACGCCTCCCTTTGCCAACGGGCCCGACATCGGCTTCAGGGTCGCGCTCGGCGCATTCAGGCCCGGAGCGGTGCCGTCGCAAACGACCTCGGCCGCCACCTTTCCGATAACACTATCGTGCGACAAAACTGCGCTGCTCCAATTCGTCGGCGCCAGCAGGTTGAAGATATCCTTTGTCATCGGCACGCCGGGGCAGAACCGGCTCGTGTATCTCGATCTTTCCCAGCCGGACCTGCATTTGCAGCAATGCGGGAGGGACAGTTCGGTTTATGGGACGTCAATTACCCCTGACGGAAATTTTATAGGGTACAGTTCGAAAGGTGAGGGATCCGAGGGTGCCGTGACCCCCTGCACGACGACGGTTCGCCACTTCGATTCGCTGGGGTCGAAACCGGTGCGGACGCCGGGGGCCTATCTCCCGCATTTCTGGGCGTCGCCGTCGTCGGCCGAAACGCTCATGATCTACTCAAACGGCGCGGCGATGAATAACCTGCCTGCCTGGTATACGGAGAGAACCTACTCGCGGCAGTTTCAGGGAGGCAGCATCGGTGCCGCACCGACGCTCATGACCCCGCTCGGGTCCTATCACGGCGGGCTTTCAAGCGACGGCCGGTTTCTCGGCACCTCCTATACCATCGGTCGCGCGGTGGACCTGCAACTGAACGATCCCCTTTACGACACAAGCAATTTTTATTTCTGCTACCCGTATAATGGATATTCTTCATCCACCCTGCCGCAACTCTGCAACCTGCAGATGTCGCCCTCGGTTGCCGATCCGGGGGAAGCGCTGTTCCTCGATTACGGAGACCCGACGGTCAACACTCTGACCGGAACGTCCTACGGCCTGCACCAGATCATCTGGGTCTGCGATCTTCGGCTTTTAACTTCGCAGCAGGTTGAACAGTGGTTCGTAAATCCATCCGGCTTTGGTTCATGGAATTATCCCCGGTGGTCGAATAACTCACTGTTTGCCATTGCCGTCGCCCAGTCTGCTTCCGGAACCAGCGATGCGGTGTACCTGATCCGGCGCTCGGACGGGGCATACCTGCAGGTAGCGACAGGAGAGAATTTATCCTATCCGGCGCTCTGGATCGACCCGGCGCAGGTATCCGAGGTCCCGGATTCTTTCCCCTGGTTCGGTGCCTACGACCTACCGGCCATGGACGAAGGGAGCATTATCTTTGCCCGGAAGCTGCGACTGTTCTGGCATTTCCGGCAGGCGCCAGGCGTTATTGCCATGGGGAGCTCGCCGATCTACTATGGCTTCAATACTTCGGGAATGGCTGAACGCACCCTGAATATTGCCAGCGTGGGTAATGCGGATGCGGTGACCAATTCGATTTTCGCGCAAAAGTATATCCTTCCCTTTACTCCAGGGCTCAAAGTCATCCTGCTCGATCTCTTCCCCGGATTTCTTAATCAACCCGGAACGTTAATCTTTCCGTATCTTGACGGTGTTGCCCAAAGCAAAGGATGGCAGGGCGATTCACAGAGTAATTTTTACCACAGCGGACTTCCTTCGCAGATTATTGCTAAAGCTACGGCGTTCACCCCATCGGTAAGCTGGTCGGGTCTCGATTCCTCGGGTAATTTACAGAGCCCGCCTGTGGGGAGCGGATGGGGGCTGCCGGAGGTCGATTATGGGGATTATGACTTCAACTCTCCCGCTGTTCAGACCAGTCTCCGGTACCTTGCGGCCCTCGCAGACTCGGCGGCGGCACATGGCGTCAATCTTATTCTCGTCAATATGCCGGAAAATCCGAGGTACGATACTACCGGCATGATCGGCAGATACGGGCCGAGCATAGCAACCTACCGGCAGGTTGCCGCCTGGGTCGACTCCCTGGCGGGTCAGAATCGGTTTGTGCATTTCTGGGATGCGAACAATTACGGTAACCATGATTTTGTCGACAGCGAGGCATTGGATTGCAGTCATTTAAATTATAAGGGTGGGATGCGCATCGCGGCGAAGCTCGACAGCCTTATCCGGCTGTACGTTCATTGAAGGGGGGGGGGATGGTGTTTCATTACCATAGCGTGCTGCCAGGGAGGAACTTGGTAAAGTGGGCAATGGCCGGTACGATGGCCGGAGTTCTTGCGGGCATCCTCCTGCTGCAGTGCAGCGACAGGATATCCTCAGTCCGGAAACCTCTGGTAATCACCGCCGCTGCGGATTCGACGGTGCTGGTTAATGACACTCTGCGGATCAAGGTGTCGGCGCAGGGTGCGAATTCCGAGCCGGTCAGTTATGTGTGGTTTACCGATAATTCAACAGCAGCCGATACCTCCGCAGACAGCATTCTTGCGCAGGTATTTACCATTGCGGATACCGGCAGAAGGTGTGTCGTTGTCAAGGCTATCAACCGGGGAGGGGCGGTCTCGGCTCCGGATTCCCTGCACGTATGCGTTCGATGGGTGCGGCCGGCAATTACGCTGCGCTTTGTGAACCCGATTGCCGTAGCCGATACCGAACTCTGTATAGCCGTTCCTGTTGATTCCTGCGGTACCATTCAAACTTTCCGATGGACGATCGACTCCTTTGCCTTCATGACAAAATCCGATTCGGTACGATGGCTTTTCAACGATAAGGTGAATGCCATGCACACTATCCGCCTGTCGGCGGTGGATAACAATGGGTTTGTTTCCGATACCGATTCCGTCAAAGTCCTGGTGCTTCTCCGGCGCCCCATGGTTGCGCTTACGCCGCACGATACGGCGGTTTATTCCTTTACGAGCCTAAAGTTCACAGCCTCGGGGAGCGATTCGGACGGGACGGTTGTCCGCTATTCCTGGATGCTGGACGGGCGGCCGGTGGCTGATTTGTATGACAGCCTGACCGAAAGCTGGGGCGCCGGCTCGGTCGGAGCCCATTTCCTGACCGTTGCAGCGGTTAATGCCGATTCTCTCGCCTCGCTGCCCGATTCCGCCGTTATTACCGTCATGCAGGGTGGCCCGATGGTCAATTCTTTGCACGATACGACGATTTGGAGCTTCGATACCCTGTGGATTGCCTGCCAGGCCTCGGATCCCAACGGAACCATTGTCGAATATCTCTGGAATTATTCCGGAGGCAGTAGCTGGAATGACAGCACGACGACGCCGGTTCATGCCGTGATGTATTCCAGCAGCGGACAATTCAGCACGATAATCGGAGCCCGTGATAACCATGGACTCATCGGGGCGGATACCGTGATTACCCTGGTGAAAAAAGGCGGTCCGGTTCTTACTCCTCTTCATGATACCACGATTTCAAGCCTCGATACCCTTCATATTGCCTGCCGGACTTACGATTCCAATGGAACGATCGTCAAGTACCTCTGGAATCTTTCCGGCGGCGCTATCTGGACCGACAGCACGGTTGCGGCAACCCATTCCATGCTCTATGCCGGAAGCGCGCAGGTGCGAGCCGTTGTCGGTGCACGCGATAACCACGGGCTTTTCGGGGCCGATACGTTTACGGTTAATTACAATATGGGGCCGGAAAGCCTTTCGGTCGCGATGCCGAAATTGTTCGACACTATTCTGGTATCCCAGAATTCACCTGTCTGCAGCCTTTCGTTCGGCTATGGAGCCGTCGGGACCAATCTCAGTGCGATAACCTATACCGTCATGTGGGGTGCGAGCGGCGATTCTCTTACCGCGGTCTATCAGGGCTCGAACCAGAGCTTCCAGATTGGCGGAATCGGCCCGGGCGCTTATAGCTGGAAAATCATTGCCAGGGATGGCTTCAGGCACCAGGTTTCCAAGAGCGGGACTGTAACTGTGTTGCGGGAATATCTGGTAGCGTTTGTCGGCCACTCCATTGTGGCCGGCATTGGTGGAGACCTGATCAACGGGGGATTCCGGGAAGGGATTCTCGATTCGATCCGGGCCCATCTTGGCCCATATGAGCGGGCAAAGGCGGTAGGACCGGTAACGCCGCCTTATATGGCCTCAACGAACATTGACGATTCGTGCCTGGCATTGGGCGGCGCCACGGGGTTCGAGGTGTGGCAATCACTGAGCGCCATCGCTACCCAATTGACCGCGGATGCCTGGGTACTGATGAGCGGGGTCAACGATAACTATGCACCCGTGGGATTAACCTATGTGATAATGATGATGGATATCATGCACACCCGCAACCCAAACAGCAGGATCTATGTGCTCAACGGCGTAGTGCGGCCAAATGCCACCTACAACAATTCCTTTGTCGACGGAGACTACTGGCTGCCGTCGTTCAATCAGGGGCTCGCGGATTCGATACGGGCTCGTCAGAGTTCAACGTATGCAATATTTCAGGTGAATGCCGACAGTGCGCTGTGTCCCGGCGACACCTTCAGCCCGACCTTGATGCCGGCGGACAGCCTTCACCCAAACCAGGCAGGCTATGATACACTCGCCAAAAGCATCTATTCGGAGATGAAAAAATCCGTGCCCCCGGCAATGCCCTGAGGAGCGCCGACGGGGAAATTTCAGCCGGTTTCGGAAGGCCCTTGCGGGATTCTATAAAGTCGCATTGATTTCGTAGCAAAATAAATGTATTTTAATAAAACTGAAATTTTTTATCAGGGACTCATGATGTTCGATTTGGAGTGTAGCTCAGTCGGCAGAGCAAGTGGCTGTTAACCACTGGGTCGGGGGTTCGAGCCCCTCCACTCCAGCTTTCTAAACCCTTCCTAAGTTGCTGATTCTTCAAAAAATAGGCGCTTATGAGGGGTTTTTTATTTTCCCCTCTCATTCCCGGCAAAAGTCCTGAAATACCCTGAAATTACCCCTGTTTTCCCGACAGTGTGAAGACGGTGTGAAGACGACCACACCGAAAATACGCTGATTTTTCCGCTTTTTCCAAAAAATGTGAAGACTTTGAAGCGCAAGAAAAAACAGAATGCCGGAGGCTTGCCACACTTTTTTTCAAGGGGCTTGAATTGCAGGGTGAATGGGTTTTATTTTAATTCCGTTCATTAAAAAGGAGAGCAGCAGATAAGAATTTAAAAACATCGAATAAAAAATTGCGTTAACGTACAGAATCGTTTTTTCCGAAAACCGCGAATTTTCAAACATGGGAAACGACACTGGCGAGAACGCGCCCAAACGGGCGCGGCTTCTTGTCTTGTGTTTCCCATGTGGGACTTCGCGGTTCCCCGGAAGAGGCATAAACTTGGAGTTCGCGCCTTTTTTATTGATAAAAAACCTCATCGAGGGAACAATACATGAATCATTCCGCATTAAAGGCAGCATTTTTAACGACGGTTTTGCTGTTTTCCGCATCTCAAACGTGGGCCGAAACGGTTGTTGCGACCATCCCGACAGGAGTGGGGCCTAAAGCCATAGCAATTGACTCCGTTACCAATATGATCTATGTAGCTAATTTCGGAAGCAGGAGCGTTACAATCATTAACGGATTAACCAATGCAACAAGCACGGTAAATGTAGGGGAAGGCCCAGATTTGATAGCGGTGAATCCTGCAACCAATAAGATTTATGTGGCTGAGGACTCCAGCTATGATATCTTAACGATCATAGATGGGGCTTCCGATACAACGATTACCCTCACGGAACTTTATCCTGAGCACCCTTCTGCGATTGTGATGAACCCGATAACCAATATGCTTTATGCGGTAAGTGGTTCGACATTTAGCGCTATTAATGGATCAAACAATGAGATAACACAGGGCGCCGCACTAATGACGTCAGATCCTTCTGTAATAGCGTTGAATCCGGTAACAAATATGTATTACGTGAATTCTGGCGGCGATAGCCTGCTCACAGTCATCAATGGATCAACAAATTCTGTTACTACGCTCTGGTTGCCTTCCAATGATGCTGGAGCGGTGGCAGTAAACTCAGTTACCAATAAAATTTATGTTTCATGTAATTCATTTGATGCGACTGTCAACGTTATAGATGGCGAAACTAATGAAAAATCAGCAATCAATGTGGGGTACATTGTCCCCAATGCGATGGCGGTTAATCCTGTCACCAATATGGTGTACGTTATAGCAGATGGTGCAGTAGTTAAAGCCATCAATGGGTCAACCGATAGCGTCACTACAATTGTAACCTCAGCTACGACACAGGTGAATTATTTGGGCATAGCTGTGAATGCAGTAACCAATAAGATTTATTTAGCAAGTTGGGGTAGTGCCCTCACGGGAGATAGCCTTTTCACCATTATTGATGGAGCGACTAATACGATATCTACGGTCAAAGTGGGAAGCGGTCCTCCATGGGCAATAGCAGTGAATTCCCTTACTAATATGATTTATGTAGCAAATTACGGAAGCAATAATGTCACAGTTATTAGTGGCTTAAACCCTCCAAATGCTCCCTTGCTATCTTCCCCTTCAAATGGGGCTTTAAATCAACCAACAGCGATTCCTTTTAGCTGGAACACTGTTTCAGGAGCAGCTTCTTATTCCATGCAGCTATCTACAGCTTCAACCTTTTTAACAACAGTTACTAACCAGATCGGCCTCACAACCGGGACATCCCAAGTAACCAGTCTTTCTAAGAATAAAAACTATTATTGGAAGGTTAATGCGACAAATGCAGCGGGAAAAAGCGCATGGTCAAGTATTTGGAGTTTTACCGTTACCCCGACATCAGCGCTTCCTTCCGATCATTTCACCCTTGAACCGTCTTTCACTATAAATAATGGAACGGTATCGTATACCCTGAATCAGCAAAGCCCGGTAGAATTCAAAATATACGATATAATCGGGAGGAAACTTTTTCAATTCAATCGGGTTCAAGGATCAGGAAGCTACTCATTCTCTATTAAACGATTGAACCTTCCCTCTGCTTTGTATATAGTGCAATTCAAAGCGGGGAATATAGAAAGACAATCTACGGTGTTGGAGAAGTAACTTAATGGATTACACTTATTTAATGGATTTTCACCAATCCCTTCAAAGGAGTTTTTTTATGCATAAAACCATCAATTTTTTCCCCGTTATATTTCTTGCATTATTATTCGCTTCCCTCAATATGACTACGGCCCAAGCAGAATCCCTAAAAGATCTTGGACTTGTGAAAGTTAAAAGCTTCTATGGTGGATACCTCCAAGTGCATAAAAGCTTTAATAAGCAAGGCATTATGCACGCAAGTAAAAAAAATGCAAAAGAGGATGAAACATGGCATTTAATTGAAGTTGATGGCGAGAGACATATTTATGCTCTTCTGAATTGTAAAAATCAACTATTTATGAACAAACAAAACGAAGTACATCGAAAACTATTCCATGAACAAACTAAAATAGTTGGCTGTGCCCCCGCAGACGCGGCGGTACTTGATATATCAGCACAGTGGATATTAGTGAGCGGTAATAAATATGGTGTCCCTAATGCAGTAGCATTTAAATCAGTGGCGGATGGAACATTTTTAGGAAGCATTCCCCCCGGACAAAATTGTGGTTGTGGTGGTGAAGTGGGTACCCAAATTGGGGAAAACGTTCTGAATGGCAAATGGAAAGGTTGGTGGATTATGGAGCCCGCAACACCACCTGTTGCGGGTCAACCCTTTTGGAAAAAAGAATGCAGTGCATTCATTAAACAGTATATTGTTCCTCAGATCACCTCTGCCAACGTGGCAAAGGTGGTTAAATGGGGCGTCGCCGCATTACTGTAAGGGTGACTTTAAATCCTTCATTTAAAAACAGGAAAAATTGAAAGACAGGCTACAATAACGGCGAAGTGATCTTACTAATTAACCTTGTTATTGGATAAACCTATTTCAAGGAGCGTAAAATGGCCCTGATAAAATGTGTTGAATGCGGTAAAGAAATAAGTGATAAAGCAGCTTCCTGTCCAAATTGTGGAATACCAATTGCTTCACAAGTAAGTTCAGGTGAAGGCTTCACCTTTAATAGTGCTGCACAATCTACAACGAAAAAACCGAACAAGCATTTTGCTAAAACAGTTGGAACAATAATCGGAGTTATTGTAATCCTTGTAGGTGCTTGGATTGCTTTTACCGTAATTCGCACAATTATTTCTGATGGTGTTATTAATAAGGCCGCTGAAGTTATGCTTAATTCATCTCCAGTTACAATAATTGATGAGATCGAAAATGTTCAGGCTCATTCTTGGCAAGCGCTGCCATTTAACCTTCCATATGCTGGCGTGTTGACAATTGACGCATCAATTGAAAACGGTAATAACATTCACATTGAAGTAATTCCCCAAGAAGCTTTACAAGTATTTGAAAATAAGGGAAATTATGGCGTCTTTGCTAATTTTTCTGCATCGCAAACCCATTTGTATAAACGAACAGGCCGGATGGTTGCGGGAAATTACTATCTTTTGCTTCAAGACAAAACATGGGGAATATTCTCGTCAAAGGCATCAGATGTGCGGGTATTGGCAAAATTAACTTCATAACTTTATGCAAAACAATAAGGTATAAAGTCAATCCATTCCTAAAACACTTTTATTCAAAAAAAATACAGAAGGGGAATTGTTTATGAAACGATTCAGAATGTTTGCAATACTTGTTAGTGTGATAGCTTTTTTTTCGTTGAACTATGGCCAAACCTCTGCGCACGGTGGCCAAAACAATGGAACGACCGTGGGCGATTATACAATTACACCCATATATACTGATGAATTGCCTACTGCTCTGCTAAAATGTTTTGAATCACATAGGGGGGGTGGGCCAGTCGATGTTCATATAAAAAACAACAGCCATAAAACAGTTGCATTTACTGTGTCTGTGTCCATTCAAGATTACACCTCTTCCCCAGGTACTGAAACAAAATCTATTGGTGCCGGTGATACGGGAACATTATCGCCGATCTTTTTTATCGACCCTGAAAAATTAGCCACCCTTTCATCTCTGACACAATCAACTTATCAAGTTGCCATATCCACGTCAAATGGTGAACGTGACAATTCAGTTTATAAAGATTCTCACTTGGTGCAGCTTATGGCTGCGGATGTCCTTCCATGGAAATACAGGGGCTATGATATGACCGGGTTTGCGGCTCTGTGGGTTACGCCGACTGCGCCAGCCATTGAAGAGTTTCTTGCTACTGCAAAAAAGTATGCCTTTAAAAAGGAATTTGTTGGGTATGCTTGGGGAAAAGATAATGTTCGCCGACAAGTGGAAGCAATTTTCAAAGCTCTCAAAAAAAGAGGAATGAGCTATGTAAATGGAGAAATTAGTTTTCCGGTTGGATCACAAAGAATCAGATTGCCGGAAGATGCATTAAGAGAAGAATCTGCAAATTGCATTGATGGAAGCGTTCTAATGGCGTCAGCTCTTGAGGCTATTGATCTTGAGCCGCTACTCGTGATTATACCACACCATTGTTTTCTTGGATGGAAAATAATGCCCGGTAGCAAGGATTGCGAATTTCTTGAAACTACCATGATTGGTACTAATAGTTTCGAGCAGGCTTGCGCCTATGGCTACCAAGAATACACTAACTGTGCCAAATATATTAGAACTGGAAGTGTTAAACTTATTGATACGAAAATGCTTCATAATGGCGGTTTTGTGCCATTTAGATAAGATGCGGTTTCATTATCTCATGAGTAAGCCTTAATATGGACGAAAAGCATAGTTGCTGAGAGGGCAAAGCATTCTGATATTTGCGCACTTTTGCGTAGATACCTATTAGTGAATATACACCTTTCCATGAAAAAGAAAAGATACATTATGGGAATACCTAAACCTAACTTTGGGAAAATAGACTTTACAAAGAAAACTCCGGCACAAGTCGCCCAGGAAGATCAATCAATGGATGCGACGGAATTTAAAGATAAAATAGTTAATGCGCTTAATACGCATACCCCACCAACAGAAAAATCCCTTGAATATTTAACAGAAGCTATAAAAACGGGCATATCACATATAATGCTATCTATAAATGAAAGCAGTTTAACAACAAATGAACTAAACAAACAAATAATATTTTTAAATTGGGTCCTTGTTATTCTGACTTTTATCATTGCAGGCACCGCTATTATTACCTTATTCAAAGGAGAATGGCATTTTATTTTCCACTATCTCCACTATCTCCTTTCTCATGCATCGATTTCGATAAACCCTTCTGGTTTTCGATAAATAATCTCACGATTTCGATAAATACCCTCCATGATTTCGAAAAATACGCTATATTTATACATCTATTGTGGAGGCGTCGAAAAAATGGGTGGAAGCACGTCCAGCCGATGGGGCAAAAACTATGAAAGGCGGCCACTGGTTGAAGAGACATTGGCAATCGATATTGCCCATTTCTTGCCGTTTCTCTCCGATGGGAAGAAGTCTCGTGGTTCAGGAGTAATTCAGGTTAAAAGGAAAACGCCTCCAGAATCATTCCCCGCTAATTTTATTCTTCGAGAAAATGCAATTTCGATTTATTTTTTTAAGTCCGATGGTGTTCTCGTAGGGGATGATAAGATCAAAGTTAAGGCATTTCAGCGAAAAGGATTTTCTCGGGCAAAATGGCTTTTTGAATGTTCCCATTGCGGGGGCCATTTTGAAAAGCTATATATTCGCCTTGATAATCCGCACATTCCCGAGGAATTCTGTTGCAGACTTGGAAGTTGTTTAAGCTATGAAAGCAGGCAAAAAAGCCGGAAGGAAAAAACATCAAGGATCGAATATGAAAATTAGAAAAAAACAGCTTTCCAAAGATGAAAGATTATGGATAGGTAAAATAATCGAATGCTACAAAATAAACGAAGCTCCAAATAAATCAAAAATATTGATAGAATTGCACGATAAATTAACACAAGATATTGACTATTCAAGAATAGATTCAGGGTTATTCTACCGCGGAGAACTTACTATATATGGAATTTATTGTTTCGACCAAAGTAATGAGTTTCTAAGGCATATCGACAATGTTCTGCAATGCATCAAGAATGAAATAAAATTAAAAAAGGATGTTCCGAAAACATTTACAGCGATAGAATTAAGTGAAACGCTTAATATTGCAGAAAGCAAGGTACAAGCATGTTTTAAATTGATATCCCACACTAACCATTATTTTGATGGTTTTCAATTAGAGCAAGTAAACTGTTTTGGGTATCCTTCGGCGACGGTAGGAAGATTATCAGATTACTTGAATAACATTTTGGATTATAAAAATATTGGTTCGTTGCTTGCTGATTTTATAAAACCGACGGAAATAATGACTTCAGAAATAAGCGACAAAGAATTGACCCCACCAGTACGAAAGGCAGATTTAACCCATAGATTAGGGATATCATCAAAGATATTAAGCAAGAAGGGATCTGCTTGGAGAAAACTATTCGAAAAGCACGAAAACAAAGAAACACGAAGAAGCCGCATACCGTATATCGATCTTCTTCCCTTAATTCGGCAATACGGCGAGAGAAAAGGCTATATGGATTACCCCAAAACGGTAAAGGAGCTAAAGGGAAAGCTTAAAGGGCTATAAAGGTAGAATACTGGCTCTAAAAAGTAGAAGTTAGGGGATAGGAAGTAGAAATAATCCCTTGTATCTTTTAAACAGATACAGGGGATTTTTTTATTTCTACAAACCTAAAAATCGGAAAGGAGGTGATTATTATGAGCGTAGCAAGTGAAAAACTTGATGCCTTAGTCGAAGACGCCATTGAAAATGGTGATTCGGTCGAGTGCTGGGGCGAATACGACGATGAACTGTCGGAAGGTCACGATGTCGAACTTTTCCGGCATGGCGGCCTTTATGTCGTAGTCGAATGGAATGACGGCAAGGAAAGTATTGAGCCGTTCACGGACGAAGCCGAGGCGCGGGCAGCGTTCGATGAAGTCAAGGACGCCATTGAGCAGGAAGAGGAATGATTACTTGAGGCCCCATGATTCACTTCATGGGGCTTTTTTATTTTGCAAAAAAAGCGAGGCGGCATAATGAAGGAAAACAGGACTTTTGATGAAAAGCCTATTAAAAAACCGGAAGACTATAACGGCTGCTATACTACCGAATCCCTTGCAATCCGCCTGAACGTGAGCAAAAAGTTTATTGTTTCGCACAGGCGGAGTATTTCCGGCGCAATGAAGATTGGCCGAATCTGGCGTTTTGATAAGGCAGCAGTAGAGAAAAAACTGCTTTCCGGCGCTTTATTTTAAAAATGGCTTTGCGGGGCTTAAAATGCTATTTTATAGGGGCAAGCATCCGGCATTCATAACCCGAAACGAGGGAATATGAATGCCAGATTAAAAGAGCCGGGAATCGAGCAGGTTAAGCCGGGAAAATACCGGATAGCCATTCGAATCCGCCTAAACGGCAAGATTATAGAACGCCGTGAAATTGTAAGCGGAACGAAAGAAAAAGCACGAGACCGGCGCTACTTTTTAAAGCGGGAACTCCGCGAAGCGAAGCCCGCAGGCTCTTTGAAACTCCCGTTCAAGACATTTGCCGATGCACTTCGCATCTATCGAGAAAAACGCGGTCCGTTTTCTGTCGAATATGAAGGCAGCATCAAGAGGGTTGAAAATGACCTTGGCGCGGCTCCCTTGGAAGGCTTCGAAGATCGTTTTGAAGAATATATTCGGATTTTTCGAATTACGCCTTCAAAACGTGGTAATCTACGGTCTCCGGCGGCTATTAACCGGCCTATAGAGATCGTGAAAGCGGTTTTTTCGACCTTGTATGCTTTGGGATTAATCAAAACGAATCCTATTAATAAAGTCCGCTTTCCTGAAGTCAAAGAGATACCTCGCGACATTACTATAAGCGAGGAAGACCGGAAAGAACTGATTAAAGCGGCTCTGAAAAATCCGCGTACTGCTCACCTGGCCGATGCAATCAATTATGCAATGCAGGTTCCTATTAGACGGTCCGAATTGGTGAATATGAAGATTGAAGATGTTGACCTTTTCGGCGCTTCTCCCTCCGTTCGTGTCCGAAATGGAACGACGAAAAACGATATGGGAACTTGGAAACCGATTCCGCCTGATATGATGGCTTTTTTCATCCGGCGGAAAAATGAGGCCAAGAGCAAAGATGAGCCCGTATTCGGTCGGACCATTTCCGGCGGTCGTAATGATCGGTCCGGGGAGAATTCCTGCTTCGTCGGGCTTGGAGACTTCAAACATTCATGGGATACCATCCGCAGGGAAGCGAAACTTCCTCTGATCCACTTTCACGATACGCGGCATGTAAGCGCAACCAATCTAATCGATAATGGAACACCTGAAAGGGTGGTAATGTCGATTGCAGGTTGGAAAACAAACATGCTAAGCACATACTACCACCGAGAGCCGAAGAGAGCGCTTGAATTAGTATGTTTCAGCCGAAAGTGTGAAGACGGTGTGAAGACGAAACGGCAAAAAACGGGATGAAAACGCCGAAATTTGAAGAATTTCGCAGCTTTTAAGAAATTTGTAAAAGCTGTTAACCACTGGGTCGGGGGTTCGAGCCCCTCCACTCCAGCCATACGAAACCCCTTAAAAATTGCCTTTTCTGTACGAATTTGGCGGTTTTGAGGGGTTTTTTTATTGTACCCCCGCAAAGCTTCAATCCGCTTAAAATACCCCCAAATACCCCCTGATTCCCCGAAATTGTGAAGGGGTTGTGAAGGCTTCACACTAACCATTTGATCGCCTTGTATTATGAACCGAGTGCCGGGCTTGATTTGTAGAGCCTTTGCAACCTGATCGCGGGGAGTCACATTATGAAGTATGTGGATCGGTGCAGGGAAAGAACGGAATGGATCTTTATGCAGTCCTTAAAGCGACTGTTTCAGTTTTTCAACAGCATAGGGAACTTGAAACGCGAAACAGTAGTTGAACTGCAATTAAACCCTTGGAGGTGAATCCAGATATGTCGGGGAGAGTAATTAGGCAGGGGAAGCAGGCATAGGCGCAAAACAATCTGGGGGTAGCGCTGTGCTGAAGTAGGTAAATAATCAATCGCAGGAGAGCTAAGATGCCGAAGAAAAAGGGATTATCCGATAAACAGGAGTGTCGGCGGGCACTTCAAAATGTA